>ONQO01000080.1 GCA_900319995.1 uncultured Bacteroidales bacterium | reverse complement strand
GACAGGGACGAGGGCTGCATCATGCGTGCACCCGCTGCGCTGATAGACGACAAAGGGTATGACAAACGGCATTTTACGCTCAATACGCTGCGCGAAGGCATCCGTAACTCCGGCGTGCGGTTTGAAGGCATTTATTTCGACTGCTGCCTGATGAACTGCCTGGAATACCAGTTCGGGATGCAAGATTTATGCGACTATGTGGTTGCATCCACGTATGTGATGCAAGGCGGCGGCAGGTACGACAAGCTGGTATCCTGCCTTGCCCAACGTCCGGACGACATGGCTTCCGCGCTGAGTGACTATATCCGTATAGCGATGGACGAGCTGTCCGAGGCGAACACGGTGGATGGTCAGCCTCTGTACCTCGACCTGACAGTGACCCGAACCGACCGCCTGCCGGCATTGGGAAAGAAGATGCGTGTGTTCGTTGACCGTCTGTGCGACACGTACACGAACGGCACAATCGACCAGCAGGACGCTATTGACTTGGTTACCGACAAAGCAGTCAAAGTAGCAGCCTCCAGTCCGTTCTACGATGCTGCCAAATACATGAAAGCCATCATGCAGGCATTGCCGGAGGTGTATGACGAGGCGTTTTACAACGAACTCAAATCCTCGTTCAACGAATGTATCGTGTCGCAGGCGTACAGCACGTATTTGACGGAACACAACTATCAGGTGGACTACAGCGTGCTGCTCGGCACGTTCGGGCATTACCTGTGGGCGCGGTGGGTCAATACGCCGGATGGTATCAACGCTCCGTACGTATGGTCATACGAGGAGGACGGCACGCTGATAGAATACGAGGTGATAGACGGCACGTTCACCAGTGAGGATGAGTACAACTTCACGCTGATGATGCTGAACAAGAGCAAATGGGTCGGGACGCTCGCCACGACGTATGAACAGACCGCGTTTGACAAGGCAGTAGGCTGGAGCAGATGGGTACGAACCAACCGGCATGAACCGTCGCTTTGGAGCAAAAGCGGTTTCGATGACAAACTGGAAGAGGAGGAAGAAGAGAATTGAGAATGGAGAATTGAGAATGGAGAATTGAAAATGGAGAATTGAAAATGGAGAATTGAGAATTATGATAGCAAATAAACGAACAAGCATGAGGCGAATAATAGTAGCCCTCTTGACCATATTCAGTCTTTTAACACCGTCTTTCGTCCGCGCGGCGAACGACTACATGGAAAAGGCATCGCACTATCAGGCCTATACCGTTGGTGCCGACTGCATTCACTTCAAGGTCTATACCTGGTCATACGGCAGTACCTATGACTACAAAATCAACAGCGCGTCATACGTGGGTTACCGTCTAGAGGGGACGGAAGAAGTGGTGCAGATAGCCTATTACGGCTGCACGGACTGGAACGGTGTCGATGACAAGCAGAATGGCAAAGGAACGGCGAGAATGAAACTCGAAAAAGGTATGGGTGACATTTTCGTTACGTCTATGTATTCGGGTGTAAGAAAGCATGTCGATGACACGGGCGAGTGGACGGCGCAAATGGAGATCAAGCAGGACGACGATAAGGCGCGCAGCGTGCTCGAATTCGACTGGTTTCTGCCCGAATCGCTTAACAACAAGTCTTTCTCCATTGTTATCCATCCTGACGGTCAGCGCTCCTATACAGGCGCGGGCGAACACCGGTGGTCGAAGGACTTCTGGTTTACCGGCTTCAGCGGCGGTAACGATATGTGGTCCCCGCAGCTGATGACGCCGTATTTGTATCAGGTGGGCGAAAACGGTCCTTCGGGATACGGCTATGCGGCTATCTCTTATTCCGTATTCAACGACCTGAAGCAGTACACGACTTCGATGGGCGAGAAAAAAGCGTCAGAGGAACGTTCAGGAACCATCTACGTCATGACCGACGACACGATTCACGAGGGCTTCTACGCGGACTTTGAGATGTACCGCAACAAGAAAGACAATCCGCAGGCAACCTCTATCGTCCATTCAACGACCGTGGATATTCTTCCTTACCACCGTATTTATGACTTTTTCGTGCAGGAGGAAGAGGATAATACCGGTACGTTCACTGGCAACAATATCTTGACATGGCGTACGAAAAACCCGTGGCTGAATGACATAGTGGACGGCGATTTCTTTGAGGTACAGCGCGCACTGCAGAGCGATTTCTCAGATGCCAAACAACTGATGGTTGTACCGATGCGTGTTGATAGTTCGGGCGAGTATTCGCTGGTCGATGAGAGCCGCGAGACATGGACAGGAAACGCCGAGGTACGTACCGACACGATGAACACGAACCTCAGTTCTTCCCGATCCCATCTGATACTCCGCGATGCCGAAGGCAGACCAATGGTGCAACTGTCCGCCACGCTGACCGCCGGCTCTTACCTCATGCCCAGTGTGCCCGTTTATTACCGCATACGCCGTGCATCATCGTCCATCTGGGATTGGAACGAAGAGTTTTCCAGCACATTGAAGATACAGAAGAAAAATTTCCTCGCGCCTCTGGCTGCCGAGCAACCCGCATACACCAAAGACCCAGACTTTGACCAAAACCACAAAGTGCGCTGACGTCAAAGGACAGTTGCTGGACAAAAATGACTGCAATCTCAAATATTCCGTGAGCAGAATCTTTCCTGAAGAGGAAGACGAGAAGGTGAAAGTGTACCTCCATACCGCGACAACCTGGTATGACGACTACTTTTACACCGTTTATGACGGTTCAGGCAGAATGTTGAAATCCAAAACGAAGATAAAGACTGTGTCAACAACACTCGACGTGCCCTATAACGCCGTCATCATTATTGATGCGGATGTCCTCTATCCAAGTGATGACTACCAACGTATTTTTAATGTGTATGGGCCTGCGAGTATCATTATCAATAGCGAGGATGCCATTAAGCAGGATGCTCAGTCTGTGGTGGCCAATATAGCCGCATGGGAAGCAGCTGCGAAAGACAGTCTCTACGCCGATCTTGAGAAGCAGGCATCGTCGTTCCAGTTCGGCAAGTGCATGTGGGACAAGAGTGCCCGTCTGGTGTTGGTACGTACGATAGCCGAGACGGGTCAGAGCAGCGAGTTTATCATCCCGCAAGACAGTATCTTCCGTCAGGAGGACGGCTCTTGGATAGCGCGCTATACGGATGTGGCCGACCGTGCCTGCACCCATTACAACTATGCCGTGCGCATCGACCAGACCCATTCCGACCTGCATATGCAGGATCCTGAAAACCAGCTCAAGCCCATCGCCTTGAGCGGGCCAAACCTCTATTTCGACGAGGGCGCCGAGATAGCCACATTCACCGCCACGCAAGGCGACGCACATACAGAACTGAAAAGCGGTGTGCTCCTCAACTGGGCACCCACTTCGTCGGCAGTGGACAGTTATGTGCTGCAGCGCCGTGTGATGAACAGCGATGCCGTCGCCGACACCGTCTATACCGGAACGGAAAACACGTACTTCGACCGGACAGCCGTGCCTGACGTGCATTATGAATACATCGTGACGGCGTTGTACGACTGCAACGGCAAGTTTACCAGTAATTATGCGACGACAGAAGGCTGGCGCACGCCTTACGGCGAAATCAGCGGTAATATCATCATGAGCGACAACAGCGGCATGAACGGGGTGGAGGTGGCTTTACAAGCAGCTGACGGCACGATTCTCCGCACAATGGTTACCAGCGCAACCGGTATCTACCGCTTCGACAGTCTGCTGTATGACATACAAGGACATACGGATTTCGTTGTCATACCAACCCATACCTATGGTCAGTTCTCCTTCAACTACACGAGTGCCGGGACGGCGGCAGTCACCCTTTCGCCGGACAATGCTGTTGCGTTGGCGATTGACTTCATGAACATCTCTACGGTGCGTATCACCGGACGCGTGCTATATAAGAACAGTACGATTCCGGTAGCGGGTGCCTTGTTCCTGCTGGACAACGATACGGTGCGTCGCGGCATGACACCGTTGCAAACGGCTATCGACGGTACGTTTGAGTTGGTGGTAGCCAAGAGCCAGCCGCACACACTGCGTGTCATCAAGGAGGGACATATATTCGAAGGTGACGGTATTCTGCGCGTGGAAAATGATGAGGAGCAGTTTGCACTGACCAAGGCACTGGACGGCGTACGATTCTACGACGAGACAAAAGTGCGCCTTGTGGGACGCGTTGCCGGAGGTAACGACCAACGCGATTTAAAAGAAGCCTTTGGCTTGGGAACGAACAATCTTGGCGAGAACCTGCAACTCGTTCTCCAACTCGAAGGGGACAACACGGCGCAAATAGTGCATGACCCTAACGACCTGGAGCGCGACACCATTGAGCAAGTGCTGTCTCATTCGGTGCTCAGTGTACCGACGGACGAGTACAGCGTCGCCCCGCCGGAGACAATTAGTGTGGGACAGACGAACACGCTCTTTGAGAAGAAACGTATCATCATTCATCCGGATCCGGAGACAGGTGAGTACCAGGTGGATTTGTTTCCCGTCAAATATAAAGTGGTACAGGCGAGCGCGCGCGGGTATGCAACGTTGTTCACCGCAGGGCAGGGGAGTGAGACTTTCGATTTGACGAACGCACCGCTGACCCTTATCAGGGACAGTATAGACACCCGCGGAGCAATGCTATACACGCAGTACAACGCCACGTACGACCGAATTTTCCACAACCCTGTACAGGTTGAACTCGTGCAGAATATCTACGGCATCGAGCGGGACGGATTCGGCGAACCGGAGATGGAGGTCAGCAGCCTCGACCCCGAAGCCAAAGAGAAAGTGAAGCTGTATTACAAACAAGAGGACGGAACGGTGGCATACACGCTCGGTTATCCGGCGTATTACACGGGCAGGAAATACCAGTTCAAGGCGAGAGCATACGAGGACTATTATTTCAACAACGATACACAGGCGGGTCAGTTGGACCGTGTTCCTCAGCGCGGCGGCAGGGACACTGTCCATAACGGACTGGAGAGCACAACGGCTTCCTATACATATGAACTGGACAACGCAGGCATCAACAATGCTATCTGGCTATCCGTCGAAGCGCTCGACATAGAATCGCAGGGCGAGAACACGCTCCATGCGGTGAGCGTGGCATTGGAGCAGGAAGGTAACACGGTGGAAACCAATGTGTTCCAGGCCTTTACGGTCGGCTCTAAGGTGGTCGAGAAGAGCCTTCGCTCTACGCAAGCGGATATACGTCTGCTGGACATAATCCGTGATCCGGGCGGAGCAGGCTCGTCGGCTTACGTTGAGTCAGGATCCACTTATACCTTTGGCTTAAAGACAACGACCAAAGCCAAGTTCGGCGTCATTCTCTCACCTACCTGGGGACTGAAAGTGACCACCGATGTTGGTGTTATCACGGCTACAGGCAGTGCGTTAGGAGCTATCACAGGTTCCTATATCGGAGCTCCCTATGAAACCAAAAAAGAATTCAGTTTCAATATCCCTGTTATTCATGAGTTTGATTTCGGCACCGAGCATGTCTATACGGTGGCGACAACTGACCGCATCAGTACTTCCTCTTCCGCTACCAAGAGCGGTGTGGGCAGCAATGCCGATGTGTTCATGGGTACCACGGTCAGCCAGATAACGGGAACGGCAAAGACCATTACGATCATTGGTGACAGCCTCTACCGTCAGCGCAAACCGGCTATCGATGCCGGTGCGATGCTCGTTCTGGCGCATGGCGTGGATGCAGAAGGCAAACCTTACCACCTCGTAACGGGACAGAAGATTGTCTTGGGCACCACGCTTAACAATACTTTCGTCTATACCCAGCGTTATATCTACGAAACGCTCATCCCCCAATTGGCATTGGAGCGGCAGAACCTGCTGATGAGTTTCAATTCGGCGGAAGAAGCACAAGCAGCCGCCAATGCATCCGGCAGACCCGTCTATTGGTACCACGAGACTGGTAATTATATCAACGACACTTTGCCGGAGAAAACCTATGACATGTTTACACCCGATGGCGACGGTGTCTTTGTCAACGAGGTGGATGCCATCAACAATATGCTGCTCAAATGGATGACCATCCTTGTCCAGAACGAGCGGGAAAAACTCGAAGCGCGTATTAAGGGAACTATGGTGGGGACCTATAGTGCATCCTATGGAACTAATTTTACCCATTCCGACTCCTATACCTCTACTAATTCCTACAACGAGGTACCACAAGGCTCTATTCTCCAGAAAAACTCACTGAAAGCAGGAGGGGAAATATTTCGAAGTGTGCTGAAAGGAGTAAAAACCTTGGTCAAAGATTTTATAACAGCGGGAGATAAATTCGGCAAATCGGCTGCAGATGCCTTAAATGATTTCTATACACAACAGCAAGCCAATATCAGCAATGACAATCCTGATGCTGATCCGAACAAACGTCCACAAAAAAATCCGGAGGAAATAGGAACCAAGACCAACAGCAGTGAATTCCAAATGAAGTTCGAACCTATCTTTGATATGACTTATGAAGAGCGCAAAACGAAAACCACGGCGGTAAACAAGAAAACCGGTTTCACGCTGGCTGCTGACCCGAAAGGCGACATCACTGTCAGCGTCTATCGCGCGGAGTGGGATTCGACCTGGCTGGCGAAGACAGAGGATGTTCGCGATATTGTCGGGGTGACCAACAACGATATGACCAAGTACGGATCCTATGTCTTCTCCACCGAGGCTGGCTCGTCGTTCTGCCCGCATGAAGCTGAAGAGCGCTCGCGGTTCTACAACAAAGGTTCGATCCTTAATAACGGCACAAAATGGGTGATGAAACCCGAACTGAGTGCCGAGACGTACGAGATAGCCAACGTGGCTCCGGACAAACGTGCCACCTTCCGCATCACGCTCAAGAACAACGGCGAAGTAGAGACCGGTGTGGCTGCCGAGGGCGAGCGGTTCAGCCTCTTCCTCGATGCACCCAGCAACCCCGACGGCGCCAAGATATACGTCGACGGCGCACCCATCAGCACGAATCCTACTTTCTGGATCAGGCCCGGTGAACCGATTACCAAAACGCTGGAGGTGGAACGCGGAACGGTGGATGATTACAACCTTACCATTGGGCTGCTGGTTCTGGACTGCTACAAGACCAACACCACGATGGATCTCGCCGTCCATTTCCTGCCCGTCTCGACGGATGTGGAGATAGCCATGCCGCGGCAGAACTGGGTAATGAACACCCTTTCGCAGCGCGACTCGGCAGGCTATTACCTGCCTGTGGAGATAGACGGTTTCGACATCCATCACAAGAATTTCGACCATATCGAGTTCCAATACAAACTGTCCACGGAGAGCGAGGAACGCTGGGTTAACCAGTGCTCGTTCTACGCCGACGACAGCCTCTACGCCCTCGCGTCGGGCAACAAGGCGATGATAGAGAACGGCCGCATCACACCATTCCGCTTCTACGGCGAGCGTGACCCGATGGAGCAGAAATACGACCTGCGTGCCGTATCGTTCTGCCGATACGGTTCGGGCTTTGTGACCAAGAACTCGCCCGTCATCAGCGGTGTTAAGGATACGCGTCCGCCGCGTGTCTTCGGACAGCCCGAACCCGCTAACTCGATCCTCGGCATTGGCGACAACCTCCTGCTGCGGTTCAACGAACCGATTGCAGGAAACTACCTTGACGAGGACAATAACTTCCAACTCATGGGCGTAACCAACGAGACTGGCATTACCGCCGGCACATCGCTCTCTTTCGACGGCTCTGACGGCTCGTATGCCGCTACCAAGGTAGGACGTTCACTCTTCAACGGCTCTTTCACCATCGACCTGATGGTCAAACCGGAGAATACCAACCGCGACGAGGTGTTCTTCAAATACTCGGTGGAGAACAAATATCCGTTTGAGTTCGGCAAGACAGCCTCCAACAGGCTGTATATCAAGGGTGGGGACAACACCTTCCTCTCCAAGCCACTGCCTGACCAACTGATGGAGTTCACGCGCCTTCTGGTGGTCTATAACAAAGAAGCCAACTCGCTGCGTTTCTACATGGGCAACAAAGAGATAGAGCGCGAAGACGACCGGACGATATCAAACGATTTCTCTTTCAATCTGGCATCCCCGTTAGTGTTCGGTCAGGGCTACAAAGGCGACATGCTCGAAGCACGTGTCTGGACCAAAGCCCTCACACAGGAAGAAATCACGGCCACCGCTAATCGCTATCTCACCGGCTTTGAACGCGAACTGCTGGCATACTACCGGATGAGCGAAGGTAGAGGCGAGACGGTGAACGACCGTGCCAACGGCGCTACGCTGTACCTCTACGGCACCTCGTGGAACAAACAGAAAGGATTCTCGCTCGCTTTCGACGGCACACAAACGGCGCAGCTCAACGGAAACCTCCTCTCGCGCTCGAAAGTGTACGACTTCACCATGATGTTCTGGTTCCGTACTACCACCCCGAACGCCCCGCTGTTCAGCAGCGCGGAACTATCCGTTTTGACGGATAACTACGCGGACAACGAGTGGCACCACTACGTGCTGTCCGTAAACCGCACTTTCAACACGGCCTCCGTCTTCATCGACGGACAATTAGTCCGTTCGACCTCTTCGGATGAAGTAAGTGCCCTGTCCGGCGCTATGTACCTCGGCGGAGAAGGATTCACGGGAATGATTGACGAGTTCGCCATCTTCGAACAAGCCTTGCCGCAGTCACTCGTCGAGACGTATGACGCTATATCCCCCATGGGCGACGAGATGGGTCTGATGGCGTACCTGCCTTTCGAGGAACAGATACTCAACCCTAACGGCATTCTCGAACTCGTCTTCTCGGTCAACGACCAGCGCGAATTCAAGAATCCGGTGACAGGCGAAGTGATAGAAAAAGTGGTACCGCTCGTTCTGAATGACCCCATGGAACTTGACCAAATGGAAGGTGACGTCAATGCCCCTGTCAGCGACTATGGCAAACTGACCAAACTCTATTTCGACTGGGCATTCAACGGCGACGAACTGATGATTAATATCCTCAACCAGGAACGCGAGGTCAACAAGCAATCCATGTTCATCACGGTGCGCGATGTCGAGGACCTCAACGGCAACCCGATGATGTCACCCGTCACTTGGACTGCTTTCGTGGACCGCAACAGCCTCAAATGGGAAGACGATGACCTGGAGATATACGAGGTCAGAGACCCGGATGAGAATACCCAATGGTCATACACAACGGTACAAATCATCAATAACAGCGGCAAACGGCATCAGTACACCATTGAGTCACTGCCCGAATGGCTGACCGTTGATCAGCCGTACGGCGTCATCCAGCCTATGGAAGACAAACTCATTACGTTTAATTATCCCACCAAGTTCCCTGTGGGCGAATACATTGACATCGTCTATCTGACCGACGAGAACGGCTTGAGCGAACCGCTGGAGGTGCGCTATACGGTCAAGGCTTTCCCGCCCTATGCAGATGTGGACAGAGGCAAGTACCCGCTTACTATGTCGGTCTGCGGTAAAGTGGTAATCAACGGGGTCGTCGCTTCCGATCCGGAAGACAGAGTCTATGCTATTTACCGCAACGAGTGTGTCGGATTGTCCTATGTAAATTTCGACAATTTGACCAACTCATCCGAGCTCTATCTGACCATTTACGGCAATGAGACGATGAACGACAAAACCATTAAGTTCGTTCTGTGGCAGGCGTCAACCGGCAAGACTTTGGCGCTCACGCCTTCGCAGACCATCCGTTTCCGCTCCGGTAGTGTGAAAGGATGCCGTGATGAAGAACCGGTAATGTTCGTCTCTTCGGGAAGCGAGGTACAAGCTGTAACGCTCAGACCGGGATGGAACTGGGTATCGTTCAATATCGACCTCCAACCCGCTACAGGAGCTATTAGTCAGATTTTCAGTGCAACAGACCCGTGGACCGAAGGCGATCTGATTAAGAACCCCGCTACGCAGCATTTCGTGACCTATTCGGAGGAGAACGAAGCTTTTGCAGGACATTTCGGCTACCTGAGGTATATTTATACCTATATGATTTATTGCAAAAACGGCAACACGATTCGCGTCAGCGGCAATCCTTTGCCTGCAGACTCGGCACATGTGCTCTTGCGTGGAAATGGGGTTTGGACACCGCTGCCTTACCTCTTGCAGCAGGGAGCTCCGGTAACTGCCGTGCTCGCCGATTATTATGAGCACGCCACGGAAGGAGACCTCATCAAGAGCCATGACGCTTTCGCGGTATTCTCCAAAAACGGCAAATGGGTCGGAGACCTCACGACGCTTCACCCAGGCGGTGGGTATTTCTTCCAGCGAATCGGACAAGGCGATGTGGATGTGCGGTTCTATGAGAATTACATCTCCAATGCGCCCAAGAAGGCGAATAGCCCGCAGCAGACACCCGGCAACCATTGGAGCAATCCTGCCGCTGCGACCAACATGACCATGATAGCGAAAGTACAAAGCGACGATGTACCCTGTACAAAGGTGATGGTCTATATAGGTGACGAACTCGTCAGCGAAGCAAAGCCGATTGCTGTCGGAGAGGAAACTTATTTCTTCCTTACCATTCAGTCCGACCGGTCCGGTGCTATGCTCCGCTTCCAAACAGAGGATGGAATACCTTTGAATGCCGTCATTTCATCATTCAGCAGCGAAGCTGAGGCTCATTCCGTCATCTACCGTCCTGATGCCCACCTCGGCTCTTTGAAGGCGCCGGTACGCTTGCAAACCGACGCGAATACGCTACCGTACAAGGTGATTGAAAATGACCAGGTTATAGTAATCAGAAACAATGAGAAATATAGTATTACGGGTGCTAAATTGCAGTAACCCTTCCATCGTAACAAATAATTAATTGACAGCAATATGAAGAAATCTTTTATTTTTGCGCTTGGCGCTTTGAGCATCATTATGCTCGCCTTGTTTACGGGCTGCAAGGACGATAAGCAGCCGCAGGCATTAGCAGGCAACGTGGATAAACCCGTCTGGAGTGCGCCTGATGTGAATAACATGACATCATCCATGACCGCGGTTGTTAAAGTGGACCTCAAAGAACAAAAACCGGACTTGGCGGCAGACTTTGTGTTGGATGAGAATGACCTGCTTGGCGCTTTTGCAGGAGAACAATGTATCGGCGTCGCTCCGTTGGAGGATGGATACTTCTTCATCTATATTAACGAACCAAAAGCCGATGACCCATCCGTCACGCTGCGTTATTATTCCGCGCATTACAAGAACATCTTTGATGCCCCCAAAGCCTTCCCCTATCGGAATGATGACCACCTCGGAACAGTAGCCAAGCCTTTTGTGCCCGCTTTTGTATTTGAAAACTAAAATCTTGTGGTCAATCACTCCATTCCTATTAAAAACGAAGGGAAACGGAATAACAGTAATAGCAAGTAATAACAAAATCCAAACGTATGAAAAAGTTTTTTACATGGATGCTCGTATGCATCCTTGCCATGAGCGCTATGGCACAATCGCCGGTCTATCGTGTGGGAGACAAATACATGATGGACGGCAAGATGATGAACAAACGTGAGTTCAAAGGGTATCTTCAGAATACTTGTCCTGAGGCTTTCCAACTATTCAACAATGGTCATAAACTCGGTATTGCGGGATGGACATTTTTTGGAACGGGACTGGCTGTTAACGCTGCGGGTAGCACGTTGTTAAGGCGTTATTTGCGCGGAGATGCCAAAAAGGACATTACATATGATATAGGTACTTCCTTATCTACATTAGGGTCGTCTCTGACAGTAGCCGGAATCGTATGTGTCAGCGTCGGTTATACCCGTATGCATAAAGCAGCCCACCTGTATAACATCGAGAAAGCGCATCGCCCTGATTTGCGGTGGGTTTTCGGCATGAACCGAGATGGTGATATGAGCATCGCGATGCAATTCTAATAATTGTGTAATAATTGCCCAATGGAAACTCTTGTATTTTTAGGATATGGTATCGATGCATAGATTACTATAGTTACCATCCTGGCAATGTTCGCGGTAATGCTATTTACCAATGTGCGCTCCTTTAGAAGGTGGGTCGTACTCCAATACGGGCGGTACGAACCCGATTGTAGTTATGACCACTATTTGTTTAGCAGGAACGTTCATTACGGAATTCATTTGAGCCATGTTTTTCCCGATTATGTACAATGCCGCAGAGAAACTGGGATATGAGCCCTATCCGTTTTTAATAGCACTTATGATTGCGGTCAGCA
>ONQO01000079.1 GCA_900319995.1 uncultured Bacteroidales bacterium | reverse complement strand
ACGGCAGCGAAACGTACCCGACGTGCCAACTCTTCCGCCAGGACCGGCGTGGTACGTTCTCCGCTGATGGAAGTGAACTTCAAGCCGGTTGCTTTGGCGAACTTGTAAATGGTGCGAAATTTCTTCGCGATCTTACCCGATATATGGTCAATCGGGTCTAAAAAAACTACTTTTCCCATAGTTAAAATTTGGTTTGTGACCGCCCGCATGGTTGAGTGTATCGACCTTGAGTGTACGACCTTGAGTGTACGACCATATATGGGCGATCTGGTTAATAATGTTTGTTCTGTTCTCTGCGGTATTCTTATCTCGCGTTGCTCGAACGATTTCTTCCGCAGAGCTTTTCTTCATTCATTGCGTCGGGATTTAATCCCGACATCGGCTCGTTGGTGCCGAGCCTTTCATCGTTCATTGTGCGGGATGCCATCCCGCTTCCCTCCCTATTGGGGAGGGTTAGGGAGGGGCTTCTTACGCTAACTTCTCGTACTCTTTCGCGATGACAAACCCGCGCAAGGTCTTGTACTTGTTCTGCGCTTTGAACGCAGTCTCATACGCAGCCTTCTGCGTGCTGTCTGCCAAAGCCGCATTCGCATTGCTTACCGCCTGTTTGAACTTGGTTTGACGAGCCACTTCTGCCTCCGAGAACGGTTTGGTTCGCGGGTTGCAAATCTGCGAGGTGTACTGGGTGTCGCCACGTTGGGCGAAGATGATTTTCGAGTGCTTACAAATCTTGCCTCGAAATGCCGTAAACGGCGCTTCTAACTTAATGTTACTCATAGTTAAAATTTGGTTTTGTGATCTCCCGCATGGTCTCTACTTTGTATCGACCAAGCTTGGGCGATCTGGTTAATAATGTATGTTTATTTTCCGGCATTATATGCCGTTGTTTCCTTCGTTTATTAGCCCGGAATTTTATTCCGGTTTTGCTCCCTGCAAAACACGAGCGGCTTACGAGAGAGATACGGGACGATAGCGAGAAGCGATTAAGGCGTACCGAGAATGTCCGGTGAACATTCGAAGGAGTAAGTGCGCCGCGCGAGTCCGAAGCAGCCTTCACCGCTGCAAGGACATTGAACTCCTTATTATCTGACCTCTTTCCGATTTCGACGACAAAGGTACGTCAAACATTTTACCTTTTCCAAATTTTTTCGCAACTTTTTTACATTTTTTGCATTTTTTGAAAAATCCAGTTAGTTCGTATGATTTTGTGTTGTGCTCGCACATAAACGGAAGCATGGGAACTAAATGGAAGGGGGTGTAACCCCTGCAAAAGAATGTAAAAAAGCACGGCTCCGCCGATATTTCGAGGTGAGACGGCTTGCCGTCCCGGTGCCCTCGACGTTTTTTCGCAACTTTTTTACATTTTTTTTGCATTTTTTATTTTTTTTCTGATTCTCTTTCCCCTTCCTATTATCATTTTCACACTTTCACACATCTTTTTATCTTCATCTTATCTCCATAATATAAAATATAATAATATTATATTATTATATTATGACCAAATACCAACATATTTCGATGTGTGAATCTGTGAAGTAGTGAAGTAATCGTATTAACCCTGACTTTTCCCAATTTAGGTTGACTCGTAGAGAGAGTTTTTATACTGAAAGAGTTGACTTCAATCTTAAAATATTGACTCTTTCCTAAGTTAGTTGACTCTTGGCGGAAAGTGTTGACTTTTTCTGCCATTTCCGATAAAAGAGAAAGAAGCAAAGAGTAAAATTATGGCTAACACAGATAAGAGAATTATAAAGAGAACAAAAATCTTCTATTTGTAACCCGTTCTGGGACATTTCTCGATAAGAAAAGGAATCGACACGTGCGCCGCGCGCATAAAACAGGCGCGCGCGAGCTAATCCCTGCAACTAAATTCGCGTATCGTAGATGCAGGTTGTATCAAAATAAGCCAATACAATCGCAAATCAATCACTACCTTTGCAGAAAAAAAACGCTGGAGTAACCCGCTAACAAACTTTTGCAGGTATAGTAGAAAGCATCCGACGAACCCGACAAATGGACTTCCGGTAGATGCCAATTATAAAACCCCATAAAAACAAAACAACAATGGGAAATCTTTTTTTAGAAAACCTCCGTCAAGGAGATGAGGCAAGGCAGTTAGGGAAACTCATAGCTGCGTATTTGGCAACAAGCAAGGACGAACTTGCAAAATCTTTTCGCTCAACGTACCATCAGCAAACGAATGTAACAACATCCCCGGCTGGCACAAGTCTGCAAACAAATAAGCGTCCCAAAGCAACCGAACTGGTTCAGAAGGATCGCAACTACATCACCTTCAAAATGTGCGGTATTACAGAAGGACATCTACAGATGCTACGGCTAAAACTTATCAATGTTGGATGGATTGCGCGTGATACACAGCCGGACGATTTCTACAAACTCTTCTCCGGCAAGTTCAACAACGCAAAAATCACTTGGACGAACAAAGCCGGTAAAGGTATGTTGCGATTTCTCTTCTTGCAAATGTACAAACAGCAAATGATTGATGTCCCGTACGGTTATTATTTGACTACAATCCTCGAAGCGCATTTCGTTGATCCAGACGGAATTTACCTATCCAAGCTCAACAAAAGTAAGGATAGCAGAACGCATCTTCCGGTTATCAAAGAGTGTATGGATATTCTCCAATTGGAAGTTGAAAGAGACTAAGTATTCGGTACTATTTTCGGTAGTGGATGAAAAAAATCAAAAAAATAATCATTTCGCAAAATGCACTATATATCAATGAGTTACTATTCGAAACAGACACTATCTTTTGACTTTTCAAACCCATTTCTCGACCCGCTACCGAAATTAGTACCGAAAAATGAAGCTCTTTCAGCGAAGGTTGTAGGCTGGACACCGACAATCAATGGTGGTTGCGGAATTTCCCCAGCTTAATAACCACAATGGAAAAACAACACTTTCTCTGCATGGACGTAGATTATGAAGGTCAGGCAGAAGTAATCAAAGAAGGCGAAAGCCGCAAAGGTATCTTAACGTTCGTAAATGCAGACAAATTCCGATTTGTCGAGCAAGGAGTAAACAAGCCCGCCGCCCCGAAAGCGCCGACCAAGCGCAGCGACCTCCAATGGCATCCGCTCGCAGGTTCGCTACACGGCAAGGTATCAGTCAATGCCAATGGCGCAATGCTGATCCTGTACGCAAGACATGAAGAGTACCTAACCGACGCATGCCAACTCGCTGACCTTCTCGTTTCCGAGGTGGAGCAGATAGGCGAAGCATTGGCTGACATCAACATGGAGGAGGAGGTAGCAAAATGCGGCAAGTAATTTCTGTATCGATAGGTGGCGGTCCTTGTTCAAAGGACTGCCCCTTCTACACCGAAAATGGATGGGTGCGCGGTGTCAACGGTATTCCGCTCAAAACGCACTGTCGAGGTACGATGCAAGACATCATCATCGATTGCGATAAGTTCAATTCGCAAACTATCGAGAAACTCGAAGTGTCCGACGAACAATGGCAAACCATGCAGCACTCCGTCCACAAGCGTGCCAAGAAAGTCCGCAAGGAATATCCGTCCAACCACGCCGAAATCCATCCCGTTGGCTACAACTGGAAGCACCAAGACAAATGGAATGCTAACAAAAGTAACATCAAATAATTAAACCAAATGGAATCAAGAATCTCTTTTCAACAATCTGTAACCAAAGGTCAACCCAAGCCGTTGACCAAAGCCATCTGGGACAACCTCATCGACAGTCCCGAAGTGTCTAACATCTGCCGTCGTATAGTCGCGCTCGACCCAACTGCTGAGGACTACAACGACCGCAAGCAAGCCCTCAAACGCCGCTTGCCCATCATCATCCCTCATGCCTCATCATTCCGTAACGGCAAGCGTATCTCCGCCGATGCCATCCCGTCCGGTCTCGCCATGTTGGACGTTGATCATGTGGACAATCCCCGCGATTGGTTTGAGAAAAATGTCCAATGTCAAATCTCAAATCTCAAATCTAACAAGATTTATCTGGTTGCCATCACTGCCAGCGGAAAAGGTTTGCGCATCATTGGTGAGCGTCTTTCTTTGTCTGGTGCTCCGGGCGTCAGCGCGGAGAATGCTTCTTCCGTTCCGTCGGATGCCATCCGACAACTCGAATCCATCGAAGCCGCCCAGCTCCGTATAGCCACCGCGCTCAACATCCCCGAGTACGATTCCGTCACTAAGGATCTCGCCCGTGCCTCGTACGTCGTTCCCCGCGATTATATCCTTTATATCGACGAGTCTGGTCTGTTTTCTTCGTCTATTGCGTCCGGATTGAATCCGGACAACGGCTCCCAAGAGCCGCCTGCTTCTTCTTTTGCGTCGGATGCCATCCGACAACCGCTCGCCCTCCCGCCTCACGTTGATCCTTCGTCTGTTAGCCCCGAATCTAATTCGGGAACCTCTCTTCCCTTTAGGGAGGAGTCGGAGGTAGGCTCGTTATCTTACCGCAGCATCCCCTACGCCGACATAGTTGCCCAGCTCATGCTCTCCATAGGAGCCGCCGATGGTGCAGTGCAAGGCGAGCGCAACACGGTCTATTTCTCCCTGGCTAACTACATGCGTTATATCTGCGATTTCAACATCGAGTTGCTGCTCCAGATTCTTCCCGATTTCGGTCTCTCGATAGCAGAACGCCGCCAAGCCATCTCCTCCGCTATCGGTCGTCCGCGCAAATCCCAGATTCCGATGATCCTTCAAGGTGCTATAGCCATCTGCGAGCGCGAAATGACAAATGTCAAATGTCAAATCTCAAATGTCAAATCCACTGATCTCCCGCTGCCACAATTACCACGCCTGTTGCGTCTTGTTTGCCGTCGTTTGCCTGCTGACTATCGTCCGGCGATGATCATTGCCTCGCTCCCTGTTCTCGGCACACTCGCGACCCGCATCCGTTTTGAGTATCTGGATAAGCAAGAACAGTCCCTGTCCTTCTTCTCCTGTATCACTGCACCGGCTGCAAGTGGAAAAAGTTTTATCCGCAAACCGCTCGATCTGCTCCTCACGCCTATCAACGAGCAAGACGCGATAGAGCGCGAGAAAGAGCAAGCCTACAAGGAGAAACTGCGTGCATCCAAGAACAGCAAGAACCAACCCGAAGATCCGCACGCTTGTCCTCGCAATAACGGCGTCGCTATCTCCATCGCCAAACTCCTCCAACTCCTCACGTACGCGGAAGGCAAGCACCTCATCGGCATCGGAGAAGAAATGGATACCTTGGTCAAAACCGAGCGCGCCGGTGTCTGGTCTCAGAAGAGCGATATTTATCGCCTCGCCTTCGATAACGGCATTTACGGGCAGGCCTATATGAGCGACGCTTCGTTTAATGCACATGTCAAGGTCTATTACAATCTCCTTCTGACCGGCACACCCAACTCGCTCAAACGCTTCTTCAAAGACCCGGAAGATGGACTTATCGCCCGTGTTTGTTTTGCGCAGTTGCCCGACACTTCGTTCACCGAGATTCCGGCTTTTGCATCCTATACCGAAGCCGAGAAAGCGGAGATCATCCGTTGGGCGCGTCAGTTAGATGCCGAGAATGGCACTATCGCATGTCCGCAAGTTGAAACGGTCATCAGCGATTGGCTGGAGCGCAAACGCCAACAATCCATTGACGCAGACAGTCATGCCATGGACACACTCCGCCGTCGTGCTGCCGTCATCGGTTTTCGCGCGGGTATGCTCTGTTATCTGTTGGAGAACCACAAATACACCAAGACCGTTGGAGCTTTTGCCGAGTGGGTAGCGGAATATATCTTCCGCAATCAGATGGAGTTGTACGGCCCACAGATTGAGCAGACCTACAAAAGCAGCATCGAATCGCAAACCGAACGAGGAGCAGCCGCGTCCCTTCTTTCACTCCTGCCTGATGAGTTCACCGCCGCCGACCTCATCAAACTCCGTGCCCGCAAAGGTCAATCCGTCAAGTCCTCTGCTATCAGCATGGTCATCAATCGGTGGCGAGCCAATAACCGCATCGAAAAAGCCACCGAGACCACATGGCGAAAACTATAGTTCCGCCCGCGGTGTCTTGTGCGCGTGAGTTTCGCGAGCGTGTAAAGTTTCGTTCATTGCGTCGGATAGTATCTGACATTTAGAAAACGACCGCATAGCGGTCGTTTTCTAAATGTCCATTTCTCGGCATCGTATGCCGTTTTATTTTCCGTCTCCGTCTATTAGTCCGGCATCGTATGCCGTTCGTTTTCTTCTTGACTTCGTTCATTGCCGCCGGATTGTATCCGGCATTCTTCTTTTATTCTCTCGGATGCCATCCGAGTTTTTTTCACTCAATCACAAATTCACACAAAAAAATATCTTCTTTGAATGATTTGCACCGAAAAACTTGCACATATCAAAAAAATGTAGTATCTTTGCACTCAATTTGTGTATATAACTCAAAACGATCTAATTTTTATAACAATGAAAGCGAAACCATTTATCAAATGGGTTGGCGGCAAAACGCAACTCATTGACCAACTTGAAGCCCTGCTTCCTGCTGACTTTGACAAATGGGAGAACGTCACTTACATTGAGCCTTTCGTGGGCGGGGGAGCTATGCTCTTCTAGAATAAATATACGATTATTAAGAAAAATAGCATTTTTTTTAAGATTTATTTGGTGGTATAAGAAAAAAGTTGTATCTTTGCAGCGAATTTATCCCCCGTAGGTGGAAAATACTACGGCCCGCCACCTCCACTAAGGTGGCTTTTTTATTGGAAAAACGATGGAAAAACAACGTATTATTGTTTATGTAGACGGCTTCAATTTCTACTATGGACTTCGTTCAGAACGCCGTTGGAAGAAATACTATTGGCTTGATATAGTCAAGTTCTTTGATTTATTCATGAAAGAAAACCAAGAGTTGGTGGCAGTTAAGTATTTCTCAGCTCGTACTTATGATTTGGAGAAATCTCGCAACCAAAATGCTTTCTTTCAGGCTAACAAGGAGAATCCTCGCTTTCATTTAATATTAGGCAAGTACCTCAAGAAATCCTTTGAGTGTTTCAATTGTCATCGAATCATTCATACATACGAAGAAAAAGAATCGGATGTGCGCATAGCCACGCAGATTGTAGCAGACGCATATCAGAACAATTGCGACATTGCTATTGTGGTATCGGCTGATAGTGATATGATTCCGGCTATTGAATTGGCGAAGGAAGCAGGCAAACAAGTTTATGCATATTTCCCACCGAATCAACAATCAAGCAATTTGCGTATGCTGTGCGGTAGGACGATTGACTTAGTTCGTTATGAGAATCGCTTCAAGTTGTGCTTGTTGCCCGATGTGGTACATTTGAAAGCATCGAATTTCGACCTGCATATTCCGGAAAAGTGGAAGAAACATCAACAAGGATAAGATGACTCAAGCTCAAGCGGTAATAGAGACAATTGAAATGTTGGGTGGTATAGCTACGCTAAACCAGATAAACCAAAACATTTTCAAGATTGAGGATTGCCAATGGAAAACAAAGACACCATTTGCAAGCGTTCGCCGCATTGTACAACAAACTACCGGTATATACAAAATTAAGCCCGGGCTATACGCGCTTGAGTCTCGTCGTCAAGAATTAGAGGGGAATGGTATTTTTGTACAAAACGAGCACAATCAGGATTCAGAAATCGTCCAAACTTTCAATCACGCATATTATCAAGGTCTGTTGCTGGAAATGGGTAAAATGCGCCATTTGGACACCTTCGTTCCCGACCAAGATAAGAATAAGCAATTCCTTAATCAAGCCGTTCTGGGTGATTTACGAACCATTCAAGCATTGCCTGAATACTCTTTCCCTCAATTAGTAAAGCGTAGTTCTACAATTGATGTAATCTGGTTTAATGAACGTCACATGCCACACTCGTTTTTTGAGGTAGAGCATTCGACGGACATCCAAAACTCACTGCTAAAATTTAATGACCTACAGGACTTTGCTGCACGCATGGTCATTGTTGCAGACGAGAAGCGTCACCATGAGTTCATTAGCAAAATGGGTTATGCTGCTTTTAGTAAATTAGCAGAGGACAAGCGTGTGGCATTCTTAAGTTACGAATCGCTTGGTAAACAATACGAACAAGAATTTGAAAAACAAAAATTTGAATTTGTGATATAAAGAAATCCGCAGCGGCGGTAACATACTAATATTAACTAGCGTTTGCTATTTGTTCTATTTACGTTGAAACCTCGGAAATTTCAAAGTAATAGTAATAAGAAGAACAAATCGTAACGTTCACTGTGCGTACATGTGAGCAAGATTTGTCTTATTACTGGCTTTCCGAGGGCCACAACGTGAGCAAATCTCTGCTCACAGTTGTACCCGCGGAAGGTCATTTTTAGTAACAAGGTAGCAAACATAACAAACGCTACTAAATGATTACTAAAAATGATGAGTTACCATTAGAATGGGAACACCCAAAACATGTTTATTACGAGGACGGACATCACGACTTCACCATACTCAATGGTGATTGCATGCAGAGGTTGCGCGAGATAGAAGACAACTCTATCGACGCAATTTTTGCCGATCCGCCTTACTTCCTCAGTAACGGAGGAATCAGTGTGCAAAGTGGCAAGCAGGTTTGTGTGGACAAAGGCGATTGGGACAAAGGCGGAACACCTGAGTACATCTACGAGTTCAACCGTAATTGGCTCTCTCTTTGCCGCTCCAAACTCAAAGACGATGGCACTATTTGGATTAGTGGTACGCATCATAATATCCACGTAGTTATGCGATGCTTGCAAGAACTCGGCTATAAGGTTTTGAACACCATTACGTGGCAAAAAACCGACCCACCGCCCAATCTGTCCTGTAAGTACTTTAACTTCTCGACGGAGTTAATCATCTGGGCTCGTAAGCACGAAAAGAAAACGCACAAGTTCAACTACGAAACCATGAAGCAGTTGAACGGCGGAACGCAGATGACGGATGTTTGGCGTATCCCTGCTGTGGGAAGATGGGAAAAGAACCAAGGTAAACACCCTACGCAAAAGACCTTGCGTCTGCTTTATCGTATCATCCTCGCGTCCACGAATGAAGGTGACACTATCCTCGATCCGTTCAGCGGTTCTGGAACTACTGGTATTGCTGCCAATCTGCTCAACCGCAAATATATTGGTATTGAGCAAGACAAGAAGTTCTGCGAGTTATCGCTTAGTCGTCGTGCCGCTCTTGAAGACCCCGAAGAACGCAAGAGCCTATACGAGAAAATGCGTGTAAATCCACAAGAAGCAACGGTGCTTGTAAACCATATGCGCGAGTCGGATAGAGCTATCGCGATGCAAACAGGGATTACCTATGTACGTGTCGCAGACGCTAAAGGTTCGTTGCTCGTCAAACAAGGCTTTGAACGACTTGGCTACATTTGTATCCATACAAACGGAGAGAACCCGCAGTTATTTAAGCAGACCAATAAAGGTTTTAGAATATACCAACCTAAAGACCTACAAGAGAAAGGTTTTTCTGCTGAACATGCTATGTATTATGCAGGTTTTCTTTTCGACCCGACCAAGCCTATACAATTCGATCAGCTGATAGACTTACACAAAAAGAAATATACCCAAGTCGCACATATACAACCTTTGAGCGATTTTATTGGAATAAAATAAATTCTTCTGTGAGTGTATGGCAAATCAAGAGAAAAATAATACGACACAGAAAGGAGATGCGTTCGAGAAGAGGGTATTTAATATTATTAACTCCCTGATTACCAAACACACATTTCCTACTAATTGCTCATACACTAAAGTTTTTGCAAAAAAGAAATATCCAGCGATAGAAGGAATGGATATCATATTTGATATTGCCGTTGAGACTTCTATGCCGGATGCAGAAACGCCGTCCACAATTTTTCTTATAGAATGCAAAGATTACTGTTCTTCCATCACAGTTGACAGAATTAGAAATTTTCATTCTCAAATACAATCTGTAGGAGCACATAAAGGATTCTTTTTCACTTCTGCACCTCTGCAATCCGGCGCGCTTCAAATGGCGCAGAAACATAATATAGGAGTAGTCCTCGTACAGCCTGATGATTCATTAGAGTGGAAAGTAAGACGAACGTACACCAATTCTTCAGATATTTTGCAACATGAAGCCGAACAATATATTTGCGGTCAAGAAACTTCATGTGTGTTCCCATTTGTCGCAAAATGCGACGACATTATCTATACAAACATTTATGACTTTATCTCTCAAGAGTTGGAT
>ONQO01000016.1 GCA_900319995.1 uncultured Bacteroidales bacterium | reverse complement strand
TCATCACGTGTGGCCATATATCCGGCTGTAGGACCACCGAAACCCATCGGAAGTCCGAAGCGTTGAGCCGTGCCACACATGATATCTGCGTCAAGCGGTTTAAGCAAGGCAAGCGCCATGAGGTCTGCTACTACTGTCACTTTGAGTCCCGCCTCATGGCAATCGTCAATGAATGCGTCGTACTCCTCTATCGAACCGTCTGCGTTCGGCCATTGAACCAACGCACCGAAATACTCTGCGGACGGTTGAAAATCAGCATAACTGCCCGTTACTATCTCTATTCCCTGACCTTGGGCGCGAGTATGAAGAACCGATAACGTGTTCGGCCAAATCTTTTCGTCTATAAAAACTTTGCGTACACCGGCTTTGACTTGTTCGCGGGAACGAAGATTCCGCATCATGGTGACCGCTTCCGCCGCTGCTGTCGCTTCGTCCAATAGGGAACAATTGGCAAGAGGAAGACCCGTCAAATCGCTGACCATTGTCTGGAATACAAAGAGTGCCTCCAAACGTCCCTGACTCACTTCTGCCTGATAAGGCGTGTAGGAGGTGTACCAAACGGGATTTTCCAAAATATTACGACGTATAACCGCCGGAGTGATCGTTCCATACCATCCGCGACCGATATAGGAACGGGCTGATTCATTGGCTCCAAGCAGCACTTCCGCCACTTCCATCTGCGTTTGCTCCGTGCGTGGATCGTCCAACTCTATTGATTCCGGCAGCAATATATCTCCCGGCATCGTCTCGCGCACAAGTGCCTCGACTGACTCGGCTCCAATGGCGGACAACATGTGTTTTTCATCTTCAGGTGTGAGTCCGATATGGCGGGACTCCAAGTAGTTTTCTTTCATATAATAGTGTTATAATATTTTATTTGCAAAAATCGGGCACAAAGGTACAAAAAAATTTGCACATATCAAAATATTTTTGTAATTTTGCAGCCGATTATGAGATATTAAAACATTTTTTGGTATTAACCTCTAAAATTATAGTATTATGAATCTGACTATTAATGCCGTTAACTTCGAAATGGCAGAGAAGCTTGAGCAGTTTATTGACAAAAAGATGAGCCGTTTCGGTCGTCACCTCAACGATGATGACAAAGTGGAAGTACGTATGTCTGTCATCAAACCTCAAACAAATGCCAACAAGGAAGTAAAGATTCGCGTAAGCGGTTTGTTTGCTGAAAAGACTGCTGACTCGTTTGAGGAGGGCATCGACGCATGTCTGAGTGCTTTGGAGTCTCAGGTTGAGCGCCGCAAAAATGCCTAACCAACGGAATTACCCTATGCGAAAAACAATCCACTTTCGCGATCAACAAAAACAACAGCGGTGTATCAAAACGGATGCACCGCTTTTTGTATGTTCATAAAAAAAGAGCACTCGCTCGGGAGTGCTCCAATTTCGCAAAACATGCCTCGTTATGAGATGGCGATTTGACGTCCGGTCTTGCCTTCTTCGCGTTTGATCTTCGGCAGGTCGATGGTCAAGATACCATCTTCTACCTTTGCGGCGATCTTCGATTCATCTACATTGTCCGGCAAAGTGTACTTCTGCTCGAAGTTCGTGTAAGCAAACTCGCGTCTCAGGTAGTGCGAATGTTTGTCTTCTTCCTTGTGCTCATACTTGTTCTCGATGGCGACACAGAGGTTATGTTCCTCATCGACATGTACTCGGCAGTACTCTTTCTTGACACCCGGAGCAGCCAGCTCGACTACATAGCTGTCAGCCGTTTCTTTGACATTAACGGACGGCGCTACATTGCTTGCCGTATTCAGCATGTCATTGTTCAAAAACTCATCAAATACTGTCGGGAACCATCCGTTTGTCGGCAGCCAACTGTTTCTACGATAGATTGCAGGTTTCATAATCAATCCTCCAAATTTAAGTTAAACGATGTTTAACGTAGTTTGCGTAGTTTACGTTGTTGGCGTAATAGGCGTTGTTGCGTTTACATCCTAATAAGGGCAATAAACGTGCCAAGCCCTAAATCTCTGCCATTTTGTCCACTTTTATGCCAAATTGTCCACCTTCTGCAAATTTGTCATACAACATCACCATCCGGTATCATCCGACGCCGGGTACAAATACCGCACATTGCCTATATGGAGGATGGCAAAAGATGGTTGGTGCGAGAACGGGAAATAGAGGAGATAAATGCCAACCGGAGTTTAGAGGCAAAAGGATAGACCGGATAGACCGGGCAGACACCCTTTCCCTAAAATACATACACATATGCGCGTGTGTGTGAGTTTATAAATAAGGGTGTCCGCCTGTCAGCCGTCCGCCTGTCGCCCAAGAAAGGTCCACCCCCACCTCAACTACCATCCGATTACCCGTCAAATACGACTCAACTACGACTCATATCCGCGACATCCCCGCGACCTCACCGCGACCTCACCGCGACCTGTCTGTACAACGACAAATGAAAAAATCGGCGTGCTTTCTTGCTATAGGCGTCAACGATATATACAACGCATACAGAAGCGCGAAGAACATCATTACCCACGGAGCACCTACAGGATGTTCGACAAGCTGGTGGTCTCCGGGAAGGGGTTCATCTCCTGTATTCGGCGGTCCGGGAGCACGTCTCGGGTCTGCCGCCAGTCTCGCCATCTGTGGAGCGCTCTCCGCTTCCGGAGCCGCCATAGGACGGGAAGAGGCAAGAGCGAGGAAACTGGTGGAAGGCATCGCATTAACTGCGCCTGAATAATTGATTCCTCTGTCAGCCCGTTGTGAAGGTGCTCCGTACGAACCGCCGGATGTGTTTGCCCCGGAAGCCGTGTAAGAGGATCCATAGGATCCACCACCTCCCGCATCATGCACTTTAGCACTACTCGATGTCCATATCCTGTAGGAGGACGTTTTCGGAACGACTGGGGTTACCTGTTTGTAAGAGCTTACTTTATAACCGGGAGTAACCGCGTGTGGCAAACGCGAATTCAGACGAGGCGGGAACGATGCTACGGGAGATGCTACCGGTGCCGGTTTGGACACCACAACTCCGGGCATGACATACACTTCCGGCTTGTTGAAAAACAGATATATCATTGCCATGAAGGAAACGCTGCAGATGAGAAACACACCCGCGATAACCAAGCGTTTCCGAGTTTGTTGCTTTGCATTCATCGTGTTTCCTCCTTTCCTGTTCGTGGTGCGACACGTTTTCCGGTCATGTCATATACTCTACCGTGATAGAGAATAAACAACTGTCCATGATCTATGTATTTCTGCGGTTGAGCCGTCATTTCCTGATCGACGGCAGGTATATCCGTCGGTACTTTCGGAGGATTCTTCGTAATGAGGAATCTATTGATTGGCGTCATGTCATCCGCTTTGAACGAATACGTATTACCGGTGAGGATGCGTGTCGCCTGACCGGTAAGATGGTCGTATAGGTAAATCGTCTCTCCGTCATAGTTGAAGCGGAAGGTATATTCGGTGTCCTTACCGGCACGGAAAGCGAGATACCGCTCGTCCGCACTCTCTACCGCTGCGACAGCGAGAAGCCCGTTTCCGCGCTCCAATGCGAGCATCGGGGCATCGGCGTCACCTTCCTGCTTGGAACCGTCCCATCCACGGTCAAAGGCATCGCTGAACTCAGGATGCATGAGGATATAGAGACGGTCACCCCAGTTGGCGGAAACGACATCTATACGCATTACTTCCGGCACTATTTTCTCCGTTACCGGTTCTTCCGCAGGTTCTTCACCCGTGCGTTTCGGAGCACGCATGGTTTCCGCAGTAGTCGAATAGGTCTCGGTATTGAAACAGAGTTTCTTGTAATCGAGCGTCATGGTCCCCTCTTTGGAGGCTTGGATAAAGAATCCCTGCATGGTAGGAATCTTCGTCAGTGAACCGTCGAGATACGAAGCCGCCTTGACAGGAATCGCATTGAACTGTCCGGCCTCAACTTGCATACCGTCTGTTACAAGCGGGTCTGTGTATTGCTCGTCGTATTGCTCGCGCGTACCTGTATTATAGATAAAGATAGTGGGCTCGGCAGCACCGCCGAAGTCTTCGGTTTCCATCTTGGTGATGTCAATCGGTGCTACCCATGAGTTGGCGAACATATTGAATCCGTCGCCGTCTTCACTCTCGAAATAGTACAGCGGAAGATCTTTTGTCTCCGGTTTACTGAGTGAACCTTTATGGATATATTTCTTCGATGCTGCTTGTGTGATACAATAGCCTTTGAACGGTCGGATTTTGTCTTCGTTCTCCACCCAAACCCAGTTGCTGGACACGTTTCCTTCGGACTCCCAACTGCACATCCATGCAGCATGATATGCGTCAATGGCTAACGGTCCGTCCGTAATAGGAATACCGATGTACTGCCAAACCGGTTTCTTGCCCGATACATTCGCATCTTTCGCAAGGCTATAGTACTCAACTGTAGCTTGCAAATCATCCTCTACACTACCGAATACAAGCGATCCATTTTGTCCGTTCTCTCCTGCTTGTATAACAAGGTCACCTGCTGCACTTGGATAGGTGGTCATGAAGTTTGTTCCATGTACTTCCTTGATATAGTCCACAACGGTCAAACCTCCGTTTGGCTGAATAGTCAGCGTTCCATTCCATCCTCCTGCACCATCTTTGCGCAGACGGATACTGGAGCAATGGGCATTCATTATATCCACTTGACAGGGTTTATCCACACGTACCGCCTGAAGAGGCTTCGGAAGCGCATTGTAAGCAGGGTACCAGTTTTTGGGGTCTGACCATACATGAGTGTTATTATTGTCATCAAATACGATAGAGCAGTCTGCCATCTCTTTGAATTGCAACAAGTACTCTATGATTTGCTTTACTACCAGTTTCCCGTCATCGGTCAGGTTGCCCATATCTTTGTAGTTCAGACCCATAATCATCATACGAGCCTCTATCACTTTCTGACGCTCACAGCACACTACCAACGTTCCGCCGTTCGATTCGTTATTGTCCACTGTAGCAATATTCAACATGCCCGGAGGAGCCTCAAGACCAGTAAAGCCTTGCAATCCATTGCCGGATATAGCGGAAAGCATCGGTATTTTTTCACTTATATCAATAGTCGTTCCTGCAAAGATATTATGCGTTGAACAAAGCAATGTCATGTCTTTCTGTGTGGGATCCGGAGTCTTTGGGTCACTGTTAATTCCCCAGTTCGGACAGTCCGCCACAAAAGCTTCGAAACTCAGCAGCGGTAACTCATCCATCAAACAACCGAATGCATTCGAGTAGGATTCACTCTTTTTACCGTTGTCCGAAGTTGGAGTAACATGCGTATCTGGGTAGTCGGTCAGCAGTACTAAATCGAACTGCGAGCAGTAATCACTGATTTTCTTCTCATCTGTAGTACAATATGCATTCACAGCTGTCATGTCGAAGAAATTTTGCAAGTACTTGTATAGCGTATGGTCTGTACTCTGTGACGCTGTCGGATTTCCCGGCAAGGTCTGACCTTTCGTTCCGGTAGCGATCCATGCTATCTGCGGCTTTGCCGTTGTCTCAAGGCTATATAGATGCATAGTAGCAGATGCATTTGTGAAACCGCAGTCATTGACCGTTGTCAAAGTTAAGTCATAGTCTGCTGCTGCCAAAGTTAACGAAGGAGTTCCCACTAAATAGACGATTCCGTCCTCGCGCAACTCATAACTGCATCCGTCCGGAGCAGGATGGCTCATAGTGAACGACGAGGGGTCTATCTTCACATTTGTCAATTGGAACAACGAAATATCCGGGCGCTCACGACCCGCTTTAATATAGTAGTAGTCATGCAACGCTACTGCCGTTGGAGCAGCAAGGTTCTCCACCACTATCGTATTCGATACTTGCAGACATGTCTTGGTGGCTGTTGCATAG
Organism: uncultured Bacteroidales bacterium; assembly: GCA_900319995.1. Lineage (GTDB taxonomy): Bacteria > Bacteroidota > Bacteroidia > Bacteroidales > Paludibacteraceae > Colicola. The sequence continues at coordinate 36,024 of ONQO01000016.1, read as the reverse complement.
TATTCTCCTGCCTCTGTTGTTGTGTAACTTGCTCCGGTCTCTCCCAAAATGGGAACTCCGTCTTTGAACCATTGGACAACTGCGCCTTCAACTGCCGTAGCAGTCATGGTCACACTTTCGCCGGCACATTTGCGGGCGGTGCCGGATGTCACAGCTATCGTACATTCTGGATCTATACACTTTTTCACAACTACCGAATATGTAGCCGTCGCTTCGTCAAAGCAACCATACGCTTGCAGCGTTGCTGTGATGACCGTACGACCCACCCCAATTGGGTTCACTTCACCTGTATTGGCATCCACGGTAGCCACCGTCTCGTCCGAAGACTTATAAGTAATACTTCCTCCGGATAGGACTGGAGTTGTCGTTTGCGTTGCTGCATTTGTAAACGGGGCATCGCCCGGATATTTCTCAATTTCCGCTTCGCCACTAAACTCCACACTTGTAGGTTCGTCACCTTCAGGACGATAGAGTTTAGCTCCATATATATTCATCTGTTTTGGACTAACGATGTAAATAAATGTCCCTTTCGGAATTGGAGAGGCAAACGCTATTTCCACATGCCCTGTTGTTTTGTATGGTAAATAAGTGCTTTCAGTACTTCCGGTGTAGTATTTAATTGTCGATGAAGCAGAAGTCGTATAGTCATCTTCTTCTTTGGAGTAAGTATCCCGTTTATACACCCCGGTAAGTGTCTGATTATTAGTACCGCAATTTACATACAACTCTATCTTATGAATATCCGTATATGGTTCTAATAAAAGAGTTTTACCTTCGATATAATATTCAAATATATCATTCGTGCCTGATTTAAAACTACTACTTGAAATAGATGAGTTACCCGTTTTATAAGAAATCCTGCCCACGCCCGATTCTTCACAATAATAGCGTGCATGAGTATCGGATGCCGATGATTCTGCTACATACTCGCTTCCTGCCATCGGGATTGCATCTTCTGTTTCGCATCGCTCGATGGTTATCGTTTTTGTTTCGGTCTTTTCCTTATAGGTCGATGTTTCCGGACTATACGCTTGATAGGTGAAAGTCGTTGCGGCGGGGTAACTGCCTAAGGTCACGATACCTGTTGCCGGATTACCATCTGTGAAACTACCTGTCACACCTGCTATCGTCTCTACAATAGACAACGTTACATCTGCATCACCGGTGGAAGCCACACTTACGGGATAGATTCCTCCTGCCTTGATTGTAGTTTCGCAGTCCCATGTGAATACCGGTGCAGGTTTGCCTTTTTCCCATTTTGCCCAATACACTTTGTTTCCACAGTCGGTTGTCGTTATCTCCGTTACCGGCGTTCCCGTGCAGCCCGCATTGTCATACCAACCTAAAAATTCATATTCGGCCCTTGTTACGTCCGTCGGAAGTGTGGCACCGACACCAAACGTATATTCTATTACCTCACCGGAATTGATAGTACCACCATTCAATTTATAATTGATGCTATATTCTGCCACTTCAAGCGTAGCGCTTACTATTATGTCTTCTGTCAGAATATATTGTGCGCCGTTTCCGTGAGGTGCACCGTTTATGAATATTTCGGTGGGTTTTTTATAACCGCATATAGGCTCAGCCGTTACATAGACATAACAGGTATGTGCTAAATCTCTGTCTCCGGAAGTGAAAGTCTGTTCATTACCATCTATATCCATATAATTGACAGTAAGCGTTCCTTGCGCTGGATCCGGCTCAGTGATTTCTACGTTATGCGTCAGCATACCGGGATACATGTCGTAACTATGGAATTTGCATTCTCCGTTTAATGGATCACACTCAGACTTCGGCTTAGAATCAGTACATGCATTCCCTATACTTTGTGGGATGATGGTGATGTTTTGCGTGGTGGCACCTCCTTCAAAAGTGACAGAGTGAGTAATTTCAAACTCGTCACCCGTGTCTGTCAGGTAAATGGATCGAGTGTTATCGGTTCCATTTGCTCCGGTTCCAGACCAGCCACAATTGTTAGCCACATGCCATGCATGCAAATTATTGTATTCCTTAGTTTCGTATTGGAAGAAATTAGCCGTACCTTTTACTTTGGTCATTGGCTCTTTTTGCGTGTGAGGGAACACTTCCGGATGTTCGGGGTTTACAGCTTTTCCTATGCGATAATGCAGTTTAGTTTCGTCCCAGTTGACGATGTCATTGGCGAAATATATCATTTTCCCTGCCTCTTGGTGGTCTGGCGGGAATACAAGAGACACTTTTAGGGGAGTCGTGGTGTAATCCACGATGATTTTATAAGTTGCTCCATTGTCCGTGCGAAGCCAGCATTTGTCATGACCAAGGGTAAAGTTCCAATTGGTACTATTTCCATTCTGCATCTTATGAGACTCATCATTATTGTTGCCATACCAATGATTAAATCCATCTGTAATAGAAAAAGCATAATTCCATGACTCGCCCAAGAAAATCATTCCTGCGGCTTGGCGCTTACTCGGGTCGATATCAATATTATGCTTGATATCCACATAGCCATATTCTCCTCCATCTCGTCCGTTATTGAAATAGGCACGGTACATTTTGACATTATGTCCACTGCTGGTTCGGACCGCACTCTCGCTTCCACCGGCCTTGCAGTAATAAGTGCCAGCATCCTCAAATGCGCATTTCGCTTTTCGGTACGTTGCACTGGTCGCGCCTTCTATCTTGTTGGCATCTGCCGTTCCGCCTTTGTACCACTGGAAATACGTTGCACCCGGACACTTTGCTTCTAATACAAGCGGGGCATCCGCAAACGCCACATCCGGTCCGGAAATACATATTTCAAACGGGGTGTGATTCCAATTACAACCTGCTTTTGTGTCGCCCCCCCCTCCGCTGGTAATCGTACAATACGTACCGGTGGCCTTCGGTAAATCGTTCGTTTGGTTCCACTTATTTTCCCATATGTTTTCCGTGGTACCGCCATTCATGCGACAGAAGATATATGCAGTGTACTTCAAGTCAACATCCGCTTTATAATATGTCATCCCACATCCGTCCGTCACTTTCGTCATATCATACCATTCCTCTCCATCACCGAAACAATATACTGCGTAACGCTCGTTGCCTATTTTCCAATTCGGCACATTGGGATTGAGACACACAGTCCTGGTGTTAGTTGCGATAGGTGTTGTACGTGTACCGGTTATAGATATATCGAAGAAAAAGGTACCACTACCACTTCCTGAAGACAATGCGATAGACTTAATAGAAGATACTGTGATAGAATAAGTATCCTCCACTACTTTTTTTCTATCAGCATCAACCAAGTTGCTATGTACGGTCGTAGCGCTCCCTCCGTTCATGGCCACTTTCAATGGACGACCATTTTCTGCGCCCCAATGTATCGTCAACTTAACATCGGTGAAGTCTGACAAAAAGAGTTCTGACTCAAAGCTTATAGTTGCCTTGCCTGACGAACCGCCCGTTTGAAACCCTTTTGTGTACCCCGTTGCCCAACCGGGGACATCTGCTAACGAGCAGCTGCTACCTGTCACCGTAACACCTGTTGTAGGGCTTGTGTCATCAAGCTTCGTGCTGAAAATCGTCTCGCCAAACAACGCGAAAGGCATCACAAGAAAAGTCAATAGAAAGAGAGTGTGTAAACGTGTATTCATAGATTCGTTGGTATTTATTCAAATTAGCGCACAAAATTACTGCTTTTCGCGCATATATATGTGTAAAATTTGACGGAAAGTGTGCAAACACGAAGAAAAATGCCCAAACAATAACTATTCAGGCATTTTTTGTGGTCACATAAAGACAAACTTAGTCGCTAATTACCTCATGCAGAATTTCGCTGACGGTAGGATGCGGGAAGACAACCTGCCGAAATTCCGACAGGGTTAATTCATGACGTACGGCACAGGAAGCCGCAGAAACGAACTCCGAGCACGGGTTGCCGATCATATGTACACCTATCACCACTTGAGTATCTTTGTGGATAACTATCTTGCAAAGTCCTGTCTCGCCTTCGTTCTCTGCCATAAAACGGCCGGAGAAAGTCATCGGTAGCTTCTTCACCTCTACTTCCATATCTAAGGATTTTGCCTGTATATCTGTTACGCCGACACTGGCTATTTCCGGATTTGTATAAACTACTGAAGGAACGGCATGATAAACCATCTTTTGTTCGTTTTGCGGTTCATTCAGCATTTTATCTACAGCCACTTCGGCTTGACGCGAAGCGACATGGGCGAGCATGATTTTGCCGGTTACGTCGCCGCAGGCATAAACATTGGGAAGATTTGTCCGGCAGTATTCGTCGATGACAACAGTTCCTCGATGGAGTTCCAAGTCCGTCAAAGCCTCCAATCCCTGCAGATTCGCTTTCCTGCCGACACACACCAGTATCTTGTCCGCTTCCAACCATTCGTCTTGCACTTTGACGCGGTTTCCGTCAATCTCCTCTGCTCTGGAAGCCAAAAGGATACGCATTCCTGCTTTTCGGTATTTCTCCAAAAGCATAAGCATGATTTCCGGATCCACATTCGGTAATAACGTCGGCGTTGCCTCGATGACCGTTACAGGGATACCGAGTTCATGATAGAGCGTAGCGAACTCCATTCCAATTACTCCGCCGCCGATGATAATAACGGACTTGGGCAGTTCCGTGGCATTAAGCGCGTCTGTACTGTCCCATACGGAAGGATTGTCTTGGATACCGGGAATAGGCGGCACAAAATTCGTAGAACCCGTACAGATCATCAGGTTATCCGCCTCATAGATCTCGCCGTTACAGGTTATCCGCCATACTTGGTGGATGGAATCGAGGACTTGGGCTGCCCCGTTTACCAGCGTACAATGCGCATTATTGAGACGCTGCTTGATACCGGCAACGAGTTTGCGTACCACGATAGTCTTGCGTTTCTGCATGGCGGCAAAATCGAAAGCGACGTTTTCTGCCGTGACGCCGTATTTCTGCGCGTGCGTGGCGTTGTAGTACTGTTTGGCGCCGTACAGCAACGATTTGGTGGGAATACAACCTACATTGAGGCATGTGCCACCCAATGCATTTTGCTCAAAGAGTACCACATCTTTACCGGCTTTGGATGCTTTCTCGGCGGCGGTATAACCGGCTGGACCGCCACCAATGATTGCTAAAAAGTATTTACTCATTATATGATTTGGTTAATTGCTGTTTAACGGGTTATTACTTGTGCAGAAGGCGCTTGGAGACGAACCTTCAGCCATTGCTCCATGCGCGACAGGTCTTCCGGCTGAAACAGATACTCTGTAGAATCTTTCTTCGGAGATACGACCAGCAGTATAGTCGAATCGGCACGCGCCAGCAATAGTTGGTCTATGGAAGGCCATTGAGCTCGTAACTCTTTGGTAATCTGATTCGTCGGAAGCAACAATGACTGATAAGCGGCTTTGTATTCATCCATACGGGCAAGGAGAATACGTATCGAATCGTCCCTTTGCTTCAATTGCTGCTCGGTCGTCGCCATCCAGTCTTTCATGATTTCTGTTTCATTCAATCGACGCACTTCAATAGTAGCATCTTCATGAAACAATATCTGCGACGACAAAATACCGTATTTCTCGGCTTCCCTAAATAATTTCGCACGGGAGTCCGGCGTCAACATGCCTCCTGCCAAACGCAAGGTTACCGTATAGGGAGTGGACTCCACGTCTATCGCGTAGTCAAAAATATAGGTATCTCCTATGGTCCGATTGTCTTTTACAAAATGACTCGCGGCATTGGAAAAACGATTCTCCATGACGATATTATATGCGCTGAAAAAACTGGGAACCAATACCACCAAGATAAACAAGGAGTAAACGATGACACTCCGACGCGATTTGCTTTCTGTTTGTTCAAGCGAAGGAAAACGCAAAAACTTAACCGCAAGGAAAGTAGCAAGCGCAATAAAGACACAGTTGATAAAGAACAGATATAAAGCACCTCCGGCATAATGCCAGTTCCATTGCGCTATTCCGTAGCCGACCGTACACAAAGGCGGCATCAACGCGGTGGCGATGGCTACACCTGCCATCACGGTTCCTTTTTGCTTTCGTGCCAACTCAAGAATGCCCGCTATTCCACCGAAAAAGGCGATGAACACATCGTAGATAGAGGGGCGTGTGCGTGCCAACAACTCCGTCGGATTATCCGTCTCCAATGGCGTTACCAGAAAATAAATAGTGGATGCCAACAAACTGATTACGAACATGATACCTAAGTTCTTGAGCGATCCTAGCACCAAACTCGTATCTTTCGTTCCTAACCCCATGCCAAATCCGATAATCGGGCTCATCAAAGGGGATATAAGCATCGCGCCTATAATTACAGGTATTGAGTTGACATTCAACCCGACGCTGGCTATAATTATCGCCACAAAGAGAATGTAAATATTGGGTCCGCGGAAATGAATACTGTCACGGACATTTTCTCCGGCGGATTTAACATCTATATAATCCGCCAGATTTAACTGTTGGTGCAAGAAACTTTTTGCACGTTGTAGGAATGTAGAGTAATCCATAATAATATTTTTATTCGCCTTTCATCTTTATTCTGATCTCCGGTGTGGTTTGGAGAACGAAGGAGTTGGGAGGAACATCATGCGTAAGCCAGACGTTACCGCCGACGACTGTATCATGTCCGATGGTGACACGACCGAGAATGGAGGTGTTGGAATAGACGGTCACATGATCCTCCAGAATCGGGTGACGCGGCTCTTTGCGCCGAGCGTAACACCCTGATATAAAACTACATGCGAACCGATAATAGCCGTTTCGCCAATCACAACACCGGTTCCGTGATCGATACAAAAATAATCGCCTATAGAAGCGGCAGGATGAATATCGATTCCTGTACGCGCGTGCGCTAATTCAGTTAGCATGCGCGGGATACGCGGTACGCCGAGGAGATAGAGCACAAGGGCGGCACGGTAATGCACCATCTCATAGGTCAACGGATAACAAAGAATAACTTCTCCGCGGTCGGAAACGGCTGGGTCGTTATGCAGTACGGCGTCCACGTCGGTATTAACCATCCGTGCAATAGACGGTATCTCTGCCCAGAATGTGTCCGGAAGGCATAAACCCGAAGGGACTTCCACCTCAGGAAAATAATCCGGAAATATAACGCCTTGCAAATGGGCTACCAACTGCTTCAATTGACTTATTGTAGGAATACGGGTCATAATACACTTAAATATCTTTCGCCGGTGTCGGGCATGAGAACAACAATCGTCTTGCCTTTATATTCCGGCTGTTCTGCCAACTGTAGCGCCGCCGAATAGGCTGCGCCGGAAGAAATGCCGACCAGCAAACCATAGTCTTTGGCGAGTGTACGGGCTACGCTGAAAGCATCTTCGTTGGTCACGCCCATTACGCGGTCTATATAGCCCGATTGATAGGTCTCGGGAACAAATCCGGCTCCTATGCCCTGTATCTTATGCAGTCCGGAAACTCCGCCGGAGAGAACAGGAGAGGACGCCGGTTCTACGGCAATGATTTCAATGGTAAAATTATGTTCTTTGAGGGCTCTCCCTACTCCGCTGACCGTGCCGCCGGTTCCTACTCCGGCAATGAACACATCCACTTGTCCGTGCGTATCCTCCCATATCTCCTGACCCGTCGTCGCATAATGAATAGCGGGGTTGGCGGGATTGACAAACTGACCCAAGATAATAGCACCGGGGATCTCGTCGCGTAACTGCTCCGCTTTGCTGATGGCGCCCTTCATGCCTTCGCTGCCGGGAGTCAGAACCAGTTCCGCACCATACGCCGATAACAGATTACGGCGCTCTACGGACATCGTTTCCGGCATCGTAAGAATCACTTTGTACCCTTTGAGACGACCTATCCATGCCAATCCAACACCGGTGTTGCCGCTTGTCGGTTCGATAATCGTGGAACCGGGTAACAACTTGCCGCTTTTCTCCGCTTCTTCGATCATGGCAAGGGCTGTACGGTCCTTGACAGAACCGCCCGGATTAAAGCGCTCCAACTTCAGCAGCAAACCCGGTTGGATTTCCAACATCGGCGTTTTGCCTATCAGTTCAATCAGACTCTTTACTATCATTTTTCCGTTATTTTATTTCGTTGAATAAACGTTTTGTAAGGGGTAGTAACAGGGAAAGTACTGAGTACGTACTGCTTTTATCGCATCCTACATATACCTATAATATACTATGTATATTATCCCGTGATTTTAAAGGAGGCTTTTCAAATAAATCCGCACAGCCTCAGCTATCATTTCCGGACATGGACGTTTCTCGTAATACTGTGGAGTCCTTTCCGCTGGTTTGGGGTCTTCGGGTCTCGGAGCCAAACCCAACAGTTCCGCACAGATAAGTGAACCATATCGGGCTTTGAACTCTCCGGCCAACTGTTGCACAAACGCATAGTTCGCCATTTTGCCGGTATTGTCGTGCGGTGTAGCAGAGCCGTTATGGAGACCTGCTAACATGAACATGCCGGAGGCGGCTCCGCAGACAAGGCGCATCCTTCCCATTCCGCCGCCGAAAGAAGCAGACAATCGTAGTGCTAATTGTTCGTCTGGAATGCCGTATAGATCGGCACAAGAGGCAAAGACTGCTTGAGAGCAGTTAAAACCCTGCTTGAATAATTCTACGGCGCGTTGGGCGCGTGCTTCTATTTCATCATTATTCAGTTTAGCCATTTTGCGTAAAACATTTGAGCGTGCAAAAGTACAAAAAATATTTGATATATGCAAGGATTAACAGAAGAAAGTGGACCAAAAACAGATTATTTGTCCATAATTGTTGATAATTATCGACCCAAATAAATAGCCGTATTGCCCTTGCGTTTGCAGAGAAAACAGCTCATACAACCTTTGTAATTAAGGCCGTATAGATGGATCATCTCCACTTCCGCGCCGGCTTCCTGTGCGCCTTTCATAGCGGCTTCTAACATCTGCGCGGTATTTTTGTTCTTCCGCGGAGAACCGTTGATAAAGATCGCTTTCATAGGATTGAGAGTTTCTTATTTTCGTTGTTGTACAGGTGTTGATCCCACTACGTTGGTATTATTCGTTCAAAAGTGCCGGATCCGTTTCTATTTGATGGAAGGTGTTATTTAACTCCTTGCCCACATGTAGAATCATATAGGCGGACTCGTTATTTTCCTCCTGCATGCTATCCACGATGATATACTTCACTCCGCCGTGCGAGAACTCCTCCCGCGAATGGTCGTGTCCGGACCAGTATTGCTCTACGCCATATTTGGCAAACAGCGACATCAGTTCGTAGGTTTCTTCGAGCGAAACCGTAGCGATATCCGCCGACGTATTGTCACGCCGGAAGATATTGATATGCGCATACACAATAATATGGCGGTATTGCTCATGCTCCGCGAGGAGATGTTTCAACCATTTAATCTGCAACTCGCCAAATGTCCCTTGCGCATTATCGAGACAGATATACAGATCCTTCGCCTTGTTTTTTCCGTTGGTCTCTACCACGAAATAATACATCGCCGTCGGCCAATATTGAATAAAATTATTCCATTGGTCGAAGAACACATCGTGGTTGCCAATGGTGACAAACATCGTATCGGGCTTAGCGGGATTTGTTTTCACATGGTCAAAAGCTTCCTTAAACTAAAGATAGGAGTGATCCGCTTCAATCAAATCTCCTAAACACACCGCAACAGGACAGGTCTTGTCGTTGCGGTACGTCTGGATAAAGGTTTGCAGTTTTTTATTGACCGTCGCCACATGGGTATCCGTACAGACATATACCGTGTATTCATCGTCGTGTACTTGAATGGTGGTATAGCCGTGTTCCATGTTATAGAGAATGTATTGCTGATACCGCTGGTTTACTGTGGGGGTGTGGCTTTTCACCAGTGCGCCCATGTTCTCGTCACAGCTACTGAAAAAGAGTGCGACCAAAACGGCTATATAAATATATCTTTTTTTCATCTCTCAAAATCTATAACGTGCTCCTATTCTCCCTTCTGCGCCGAAAAAAGAAGGCGCCATGTTGGCAATCCCGACGGGTTTGCAACGACCGCTCATCTCCAAACGCCAATGAGAAGACAAATCGACATAACTATTGACAATAAAAATCGGCGTAAACATGCGCTCCATCTGGCTCTCCGTCATATCCGTCACGCAAAACGACAGATTCCAAGGAGAGGTATGAGGACGGACAAAAACCTCCGCATGATAAACCAAGTTATGAGGTTCCAGGATTCCATTATCCGTCGAATGTGGAGAGATGTCTATCATAGCAGCCAACCGCAAGCCGTAACCAATCTTTACATATACATATTCCCAACGGTAACCTACTAAAAAAGAGGCATTTAAACCATGAATACGATTGCGCAGAAATAATTCGTACATCAGTTGAGTCTCCAGTAAAATTTCACCGCAGTCTTTTCCGTCTCTTCGAATTGGAAATTTAGGTTGCGCTTGGATTCCAACAGTATAGGTATTGGCGGTTGTGGCATGCAAATGCACCTCTCCCTCAAAATGAGGATTTAGTGGCAAAAATGCATCAACATCGAAGACACCATAGTGAGCGTAAATAATATTATACGCATAGCCCGCCGAGGCGCCTATTGAATAGCAAGTGTCGCGGTAAGCGTTATGGGCGCCAACCGGCGGCGCATACATGCCCGAGGCTGCGAGAAGGAATACCACAAGGGTAATCCAAGCGTTACCTTTTTCCCGATTCGCTCTCATTATTTCACTTCTTCCCAGTCGATGTCTGTCACTTCGCGCAAACGGTCGTGCAGTTTGATGAAACGTTTCTCAACCTTGTTGACAACAGCCACTTTGACCCAATTGCCGATGCCATCTAAGATAATACCAAGTCCCACAACCCATGCGATGGTCTCTGCGCTCACATTCGGGTTAACGAGGCAGTACACGCCGAAGCATGCCGCCAGCACACCAAAGCAACAGACAATCCACCAGCGGCGGAAACCGACACGCTTGAAATCAAACGAACTGATAGCCAGATTGATGCCTTCGAAGAGGAGCCAGAAAGCGAAAATGAACGGCAGCGCCACCATCAACGGAGCCGGATGAAAAACCATGATTGCGCCGAGGATGATCTGCAACAAAGCAGAAAGGAACATCAGTCCGCTCATGGGAATAAATCCGCGTGTAGCCGACCACGCTGCCATCTCTGTGCAACCGCCGAGGAAAAACATAAGACCGAATACCCAAGCCAGGCTTAACAATGTGGTTCCCGGGTAGAGGATACACATAACGCCGAGTGCTACGAGTGCTACACCCGCAAGGCACATCCAGATTTTAGTACTGGTTTTCATACGTGTAAAAATTTAAAATATAATTATGTGTTACCATTCTAAATGTTTAATAATTTTGGCGGGATTGCCGACGGCGATAGAGTTCGCGGGGATGTCGTGCGTGACAACCGATCCGGCGCCTATGGTACAATTATCGCCGATGGTGACGCCGGGCAGGATGGTCACGTTGCCGCCTATCCACACATCGTTGCCGATGGTGACGGGTTTTGCCCATTCCTGACGGGTCTTGCGCTCACGCGGATCGGTACTATGACACGCGCAGTAGATATGCACACCCGGTCCAAGAAAGCAATCGTCGCCGATGGTGACATAGGCCTCATCCAGCACGGTAAAACCGAAGTTTGCAAAGAACCGTTTGCCGACGCGGATATACTTGCCGTAGTCGCAGTAAAACGGCTGGTTGATGAAAGTGTCTTCATCCGCCTGACCTAATATCTCACGGATCATTTTGTTTCGCGCGGCAAAGTCCGTCGGCAGCAGGTTGTTGTACTGCTGACAAAGTACTTTCACGCGGTTGAGGTCTTGCAATAACTCCGGATCACAGGCATCATACACTTCGCCTGCTAACATTTTCTCTCGTTCTGTCATCTTTTCTTGCTGTATTTGGCTTTAACAACCTCATACAAATTGCGAATGAGGTCACGCGCCAACTCGTCCGGCGATGTGTGCGGATCAAGACCTATCCAATGTTTGGGCGACTCGTTGTATGGGTTGCCGACACAATCGTATTGTGCTTTCAACTCGTCGATCCGTTCGGGCTGGCACTTGAGCGAAATGACCTGAAAATCATTCAGATCGAAGAAACAGAACATATGCCCGCAGACATAGAAAACCAGTACTCCTTCACCATTTTTGAACATGACGAAAGGCAGTTTCTCCTCTACATCATTACCCAACGAAAGGCAGTAATTCCGAATCTCTTCGACATTCATAATTGCAACTTTGTTGTTTCGAGTGCAAAGGTACAACAAAAATTGCACATACGCAAACGTTCGGATATTTTTTTTGCCAAATAAAATGATATTTTATCTATTTTACACGGATAGATAGCGGCTATGCTTGCATAAGACGATATGTATCAGCGTAAAACAGGAAAGCCATTAGGCTTGGCAAAAAAATATCCGCCGTGGTGTATGTCCCGCAGGACGCGACTGTACTTTCGGAGGGAACCCGCTTGCGGGGCGTGCCGACGATACAACAAAAATCCCACATACGCAAATATATGCAGGATTTTTCATCTGAATGACACTGATTTTTATATATTCTTGCCCAAATCGTACGCCTCTTGGAGTTTGGTGTTGCCGGCTATCTCTTTCGGGTCATTCACTCCGCCGCAGAAGAGATGCGCTTTGAGCGCGCATTTCTCGTAACAATCAATCCATCCTTGCAAACCGCTCTCGGCGCGTTTGGGCGTAAACTCCTCGTCCTCGGCGGCCGTGGTCAGCAGGTAGATGTCGCGGAACTTGTAATCCTTCGGGTACATAGCGTTCATTCGGTCGATAAGCGTCTTCATCTGGCCCGACATCTCATAGTAATAAATCGGCGTCGCCCAGCAAACGACATCGGCATTGAGCACGCTCTCCATGATTGCCGGCACATCGTCCTTGAACACGCACGCGCCTGTCTCCTGACACTTGAGGCAACCGATACAGAACTTAATCTCTTTGCCGCGAAGCGAGATCAGCTCCACTTCATGTCCGGCACTCTTGGCACCTTCCGCAAACTGCTCCGCCAGCTGATGACTGTTCGATCCCGCCCGGAGACTCGTAGAAATAACAACGACTTTCATATTTTTACATTTACTCATTTTCGCATTTACTCAGTTCTAATTTTGAAAGAGAGTGCAAAGGTACAACTTTTTTGCGATATATGCAAATAAAAAATAGCCAAACATCTACCATTATTCATTTTTTGTGTTTCTACGTTTTTTTTATTTGAATAACTTATAGTACCTTTGCATCGTCAAAAGAGGAAAAGTAATTTGTAATTTAAAATACTTATTTCCAATTTATGACAAGTGTTCTTTGATTTATTGATTTGAAAATAGTTTTGGTATTAAGGGGCATTTGTAATAATTATAATATCCTAAGTTTTTAGGATAAATTTATCGCATTAGTAATCATTTAAAATAAGGAAATAAGTTATGAAGAAAAATATTAATTTGAAAGAAATGTGTTTGATGGATTTGATGGTAAGCCTTTCTTCTATTAGCAGAGGTCAAGGTGATCCCAAAACCATCGTTTCTAAAAAGGAGATTGCCGTCTATGCATCCGAATTAGGTAATCGCCTGAATTTTACGTCGTTACAAGCCTTGCTGCTTACGCAGTTTGTGAACTTGTATCCGGATTGTTCCATCTCTTCCAAGGACATTGCACGTCATTTGTCCTGTACTAATTTGGCTATCCTCGCCTGCTACGAGGATATCAAAGTGCTTCGCGAAAGGAGATATGTCGCCGAGTACAAAGAACGTGATAATATCGCGTATTATGTGCCCATCAATGTCATCATTGCGCTTAGGGAGAACCATGCTCTTAAGCCGAAGGACTATAGCAATATGAGCGGCGATGAGATGATGGACGAACTCATCTCTACGTTAAACGCATTCCGCCGTGAAGACATCGATTACGTCGATGCTTTTAATACCACATCGGAGATTGTTGCCGCCAACCCACACCTCTCTTTCTGCCGCCAAATCAATGAGTACGGACTGAAAGACGAGGATTGGCTACTCCTTTTGCATGTCTGCTGCGCTTACTATCGCAACCGTCAATCCAAATTAGATCTAGATGAAATTCATGAGTTCTTATCTTCGGGCGCCGGATTTAAGCAAGCTCGTCTTTTCCGCGCAAACAAACATATTTTACTAACGAAAGGGATTCTGGAGCCGGCGGGAGATGAGCTGGCGAGTGAAAACGAATGGTGTTTGTCGCACCGTGCAGCCAAAGAACTGATGGGCGAATTGTGCCCGAACATCATGGAGAGTTCCAAAAGAGATGTTCTCAATGCCGATGGTATCGGTACAAAAGCGCTTTTCTACCCCGTCAAAACGGCTCGTCAAGTGTCTGAACTGGAGAAACTGCTCTCACCGGAAGAGTTCAGCCGTGTGCAGGATAGTTTGGAGGCGCATGGAATGCGCAAAGGTTTTGCGTGCCTGTTCTATGGTACGCCGGGAACAGGTAAGACCGAGACCGTTCTGCAACTTGCCCGCAAAACAGGTCGCAATATCATGCAGGTCGATATGTCGCAGATGCGCGACAAGTACGTCGGTTAAAGCGAGAAGAACGTGAAGCAGATCTTCACGCGTTACCGTCAACTATGCCGCGAATCCGACCTCACGCCTATTCTGCTGCTCAACGAAGCGGACGCGTTGCTCGGCGTGCGTCTGTCGAAAGTGGAGCACTCGGTAGATCAGATGGCGAACACGATGCAGAACATCCTGTTGCAGGAGATGGAGAACCTTGACGGCATCCTCATCGCCACGACGAACCTTACCCAAAACCTTGATTCGGCATTCGATCGCCGCTTCCTCTACAAAGTAGAGTTTCTCAAACCGACGGCAGAGGAAAGCCGTCATATCTGGAAGGCTATGTTGCCGGAAATCAGCGAAGACGATGCCCTGATGCTTGCAAAGCAGTATGCTTTCTCCGGCGGACAGATAGAGAATATCGCCCGCAAGCAGATCGTGAACGCTATCCTCTTTCCCTCGGAAGGCAGAGATCTGAACAAAATCCGTCAAGCTTGTGACAGCGAGTACCTGAACAAAAAACAAACTCGTCCCATCGGCTTCTGCTGATGAGACGGGCTTTGTTTACGATTACGCCAAGAGCGTTTCTGCATCGATTGTCACACAATAGATGATGTCGTGCAGAATACACCAATCGTTTAGAATTGATTTTAATAGGTATATTATTTATTTGTTCTATTTATTACGCACAATATTATTGGGCTGCAAAGATAATACTTTATTTTCAAATTAAAAAATAGAAGTTAATTTTTTTTTTGCAATTAGCCCTAATTAGCTCATGAATGTTTGCCGACTTGCTTACGAGCGACATACGACTCACATACGGGACGATAGCGACTAATTACTTATAATAGACAAAGTGCTTGATTTAATAATTTCTTACGTGCATCTACAAATGTTCCAAAATCAGCGATATCAATGGACAAACCCTTGAAGAAATGATCTTGGGGATATTTGATTTGATCTGCCGGAGTAGCGGCATTCAGCCAATCTTTTAAAGGTTTCTTGTTCTTGGAACGATTAGTATCATTGTCCAATAGTTCGAGATTTGCAACTGTGTCATACGTAATGCCATCATTCGCAACATTTGCATCATTTGGAGTATTAAAATTGATGGTATTTAATACCGCGGGAGCAAATGTGGTTTTAGGGTGCATATGATCCACGTCATATACTTGTCCGGCAACCGGTGTCATACATAGTCCACTTGATGCCCCCAATGCATAAATGATATTCAAAACTGGGAATGCGTTCTGTTTTCTGGTGGCTAAAAGACTATCAGCATCTGCGTTTGTAATGATTAGTTTATTGTATGCATTTTCAATTTCTCGATATGGGAATTTGCTTTTTGAAGAGTGAGAATCTATGATATCTCTTATATTCTTCAAAATCTCATCCGTTCCAGCTTCATATAAGTTTTTGAGAATCGCGCGGAACAAATATTTTCTGATATCCATATACACACCACTCATAGCGTTTGTTGATTGGATGGCTGTATGTGAAAGTTTATGCTTGTATATATAATATACCAGAGGAATAACTGCTAATTTTGTAGTCAAGCCTTTTTCTAACAGATGAAAATCAGCCACCAAGTCAAATGCTTTTTCCACACTATCCATTATCAGTTGGCTATTCATATATATGGATTGTGGGATATTTGGTGTAGTATCAGTTGCCATAAAATCGGATGGTTGTACACTAAGGGTATTGCCAAATAACATCAAGAACATCTTGAATACCCAATCTTTATCCACCTCATAGTTCTTTTTTTCCACTAAATCGATTATATCTCCCACATAATCCCGTGCACTAATCGTATAACCATTATTTGCCCAACTAACTGTAAGGGCAGACATTAGCAGATCGCCTTTTTTAAGAACATATCCACCGCTATTCGTACGAACAAAGATTTCCAAAACATCATCTATATTATTACTATTGATCTCGTAATAATTAATAATAGCATTGTTATTTATTAATTGCCACAACTGCTGAATAGAGGTTTGTGCATATTCATTATTCTGCAATCCTAATCCCTGCAATGTATTCACGATATTAAAAGATGCGGGAAGAACATCTTTTACCCTAAACCAAACTTCCCCCTTCTTTTGATTGCTCGTCAATTTGGACGGTGTTAAGAATTGAAAATCATATTTCAAATCTGGATTCGTGTTGGACTTATCTAAACGAAGATATAACTCCGCACGTTGTTTACCGGCGGGCGTTTTATAGGAACCATATAACCCAATCCACAAACTGGTCAATCGCTGTTGACCATCAATTACTATTTCATATGGTTTGTTCGCTGTTGCAGCTTTATGATTGAAAAAAGGATTAGTGGTTCCATTTACATGATGTGCCGGTAAGAATTGGTAAAAAGCGATCGGTTGAGAGGGAAGATTATTAGTTTTCCAAAACATCATGGTATTTATTGGATAGTCCTGCATCAAACTGTCAAACAATTCACATATATCTTTTGTTTTCCACACGAACTCACGCTGCAAAGCAGGCAAGATAAGATCATTAGAAGGGATTTTGGATAAAACTCCAATAATGGAATCATTTAAAATTCTTGGTGACATCGTATTATAAATTTTAAAGTTTTCGCCCGTTTATTGTCCGGCATTGGGCACTTTCCGATTATCTCGCTGCAAAGATAATACTTTATTTTCAAATTAAAAAATAGAAGTTAATCTTTTTTGCATCTCGCCCTAAGTCAAGCTTTCTATTTGGACACTTCGTATAGTTTTCTTAACACGACGACCATGGACCATGTATCCAATTCGCAGTAGCGAAGAAGCGATTCGCGCGTGTCTGCCAATTCTTGACCTTCCATATCCCGCATTTTCGGGAAGATGTCCATCGCTTCGCCGCCGTTATGCACACAGCCGGACAGGTTGTGATAATCCAAGGTCGGGTCATCAGGGAACAGAGCCGGCAGCACTTTCTTGATACTAAATGATCCGTTCATAGCCGGACGATAATATGCCCAATTACGGAAAGGCACCAGCAAATCGACTACATTCTCATGAATAGCCATCAGATGGTCTCGCAGATCAGGAAAAGCTTCTGCCATCTCTTTGATGCGGCCTTTTTCAAAACTTGCGTTGTATGCCATGACCATCACATTTGTCGGTATATCATGGCATAATTGCTCCGCCACTTCGCGCATAGGGTTCTCACTTCTGGCATCTGCCAAGAACTCAAGATGCTCACATTCGCCGAAAGCAGAAGGCAGAATATGCAGGGAGTACTGCGTCGGAACCTGCTGGTAAGGATGTGTATCTTGATAAACTGGTATAGCAGGCTGAACGGTCTCAAAGTCAAGTTGATAAATGGGATATTTGAGCGTTGCTAAAAAAGCGCGGATGGTATCTTTGTCAATAAAATCCATATTCTTTAAGGTGCGTTCTATCTGCATCCGTTGATGCTCATTGATAGCCTTTTCGTCTTGCAGAGATTCAAAACTAACCTTGCCGTTTTGGTACATCTCCAACGCTTTTTTCCAACTCATTCGGTATAGATCAAACACGCTTGGCGAAGGTACATTATGTGCTTTCATACAATACGCCTTGAATGCACATTCGTAAGGCGCATTGCATCCTTCATGTAAGTCTTTGTCCGGTTCGGTAGTCAAGGAAAGTATTTCTTTTGCTTTCGCGCAGTTAGGTGCCACCTTGGGATATTCAGTGCTTACCGAATTCTTCACGTCATCGATATAGAACAGCGCTTTTGTGTCCAAATTTCCTTGCAGGACATAGTTTCTGTCCAACCGCATCAGGTACGTTCCAGTGATTTTTACTCCGCATTGATCCAACACATAACGCTGATATGCGATATCCATGATATACACCTCATCCGGGTCTTTGGTATCATCTCCGGACGAACTCTTCACTTCATATATCGCCCATCCTCCGTTTTCTCGATGCAGCAGATCCACAGCGCAGTAACAGCCATCTGTTAAGAACGCTGCCTCGCAGATCGTTTCTACCGAAGAATCTGCCATGAGCGTTTTCGTGCGCTCAATCATAGCGGGAATATCCAAATTACCATCGGCTTTGGTAGCCGTTGCTTCTTGGTATGCACCGAAATAGCCCTTTGCTAAGTTGCCCACGGCTATTCCGGCAGCCAACCGCGACTCATCCGCCTCCGCTGCTTCTTGCGGCTTATTGATTCTCAGCCACAACAATTTCGGACACTGCCGAAACGCTACATAACGTGATTTAGTGAGGTTCATATGAAATTATAATTGCTGATAAGTATAATCTATTTCAAAATTCGTTTCCACGTAATCTTTGCAATCCCTAGATCCATAAGAATTTTAGCACCGGCTCCTGTTCTTTGATTCACATCCAGTTTGCCAGTTTCTCCATTTGGTGTCTTATTGAATTCATCATTGTTTATTCCTATAAAAACAAGCCAATTTTGAAATCTCTTTCCGCTTTGTCCCCATTGCGTAGAAACATAATAATTTAATCCATCTACCACAATAATATCATTTTCTTCATTATAATATCTATCCTTTGGATCTTTTTTTGCATTAACTTGTTTCATTAAATTATCATATTCTCCTTGGCTAATGATTGTATCGTCTTTTCCTCCTTTTAGATTCAGTTCTTTTATTTTTTCTACCGGATTGCAAATAGTACTATCATTATTATTATATGCTTTTGCCCAACGTTTTATTATTTCTAAAAAGAACTTGCCCTTTTGGTATTCTGTTCCCTGATCATTAATTTTAAAAGTCGAATAATCATGTTTTTGACGGATAAGATCTTTGTATGCTTCTTTTAATTCACTATCGTTTGGATTAGCTTCTACTGCGACACGCAAAATGGCAATTATCAATTCTTTATTTACCTCGCAAAATTGCTTTAGTATTTGATTGCCAGAATCTTTAAGAACTTCTTCGTCTGTTTGATTATATGCTTCAATTGCCGATGTTAGCAAATCCTTATAATTTTCATTCCACAAATTAGATAGTTGTTCTCTTTCTTTAGAACGTACTGCCATGATTATGGCATCCTTCATCTGCTTGGCATTCTCTTCAGAATCATCGCTTTGTTCATATGCGGGAAGTGATAAAGAAGAGATATACTCTTCAAGAAACAAACGCACCCTGTCAGATGTGTTCACATCGGGTAATAGAAGCGGATCAATAATCCTATCTAATACATCTTGATATGTGATATGAATGAAATAGGGAGAAGCGGGATTTTTCTCAAGATCAGGCGTTAGATATACAAAAATACTACCATCAGCAGGCTTATTTTTCCTATTGTTATGAGTACAAGCCTTGAAGTATCTAACAGTTTGCTGGACATTAAATTCTGGTGATATTTCTTTCCCAGCGACAGATTTATCCGTTTTTTTAGGCTTACCGCCTTCTAAAGAACCTATTTTGTTTTCGATAATAATTTCATAATTTAATGATTTTCTTGGTTCTGTTTTTCGAACGATAGAAAATCGTATATATACATCAATTCTATCAAGTTTAGGAAGACCGGTTAATGATTTTCCAGTAGCATCCACACATAAATCACCCAAAGACTTTTCTGTCTTTATTTCCTCAATTTCTATCGACTTAATATCCCGAGTTAGAATTGCTTTCTTTAATAGGTCATAATCTTTTATCTTACACTCTTGACTGTTCTCTCTTTCGCTTTCGGCAATTTTATTCTCACCAACTCTCGTTATTATTGAATCCAACAAATGCACAATAGGATGATCCTGAGGAGAAACCGCAAAATCATCTCCTTTTAGTAACCACGCAAGAAACGCGCTATGCCTATTTTCAGAACGTGCCACAGACATTATATCCAAAAATGTTTTTTGGGAATAACGAGTGCGCAATGCAAATACATCTGAATCATTGTTGAATTCGAGGATTTCATCCTCTATGCTTTTTGAATTATCTGTCATCATGATTCCCGAACTGAGGTATCGGAAGCTCCTTCTTAAAGTTGATACTATGTTTTTTAAGGATTTTCATTAAAATTCGTTGCAAAGATACTACTTTTTGGGCAAATATGCAAATAGAAATTCGTTTTTTGTGATTTTTTGCATCTTAAGATAAGTATTTCTTTACAAACTTATTTGCTTCCTGCTCGTCATAAGAGAAAGAAGGATTCCATTCCTTTTTGACAAAGGCTCCTGTTTCGTCAATTGTATTCGTCAGGTCTTGATACGCATAGGCAAACAATTTGAGCAAAGTCCGCATATACACTTCCTTTAGATCTTTCTGCTCATTTTTAGCATAAGCACGAATAGCATTCGAAAAAAGCATAATAGTCGGGTGATGATCATAAAAATTACGATCATAATAAGGACAATATAAGCCAAGATTTATAACAGTTCTATTTTGTGGCTTTTGTGCAGTAATATTAACAAGTGAAATGTCTTCAAGTACCAGGATTATCACCCGAGTTTTTAGAAATGACAAATAGAAAGGACAAGTGATATTATCAGGAAACAGTTTTTCGTTTATAAAATTCATATCTTGTCTCGTGATAATAGCATCCAGTTCGGTTAATGCTTCCGTAAAAGAATCATCCGATTTACATGTATATACTACTTTTAATGTAGAATAGATATAAGGAGGGTATCTATTAATCTGACCTAATGATAATTTAGAGCTATTAAAAAGCTTAGCCTTGATAACATTCGGCCAAATCGGATCCGTAAATTCAAGGACAATTTTTCCGTCTTTCATTCCTTTGTATGGATATGGCTTCGGATTAGAGTATATTTTATCTGTTTCTGTACGATATACGCCTTCTTGGGGTTCCGGCAGGCATGATTTTGGCTCAATGGGTTCAAAATTGCTCTTATCATACTCAAAGCCAAATACATCTGCCCATGGTTTGACGAAAACATCTAACATTTCTTGCGCAATATTAGTTTCTTCGGTTTGGATGTTATTAAAATCTACCATTCCTTACAAAAATTATTAAATTAAACTTCTTTTTCTTTTAACGATGCAAAGGTACTACTTTTCTTTCAAATAAAAAAATCTCCCACACAAAAAAATGCATAGGAGAAGGATTTTAGTCATATACATTAGGAATGCCCTCGCAGAAGAATCGTTAGTCATTCTTTCTTTTTGTTCTTCCTCTCTTGTTTGAAATCATCCCAAGCATCTCTAATCATTTTAGCAAGAGTATCTCTATCCGGTCCCACCTTTACAAAGGCTTCTAACATCAGCAGATGATTAAGGTCACCAAAAGGAACTAGCGCATTATATCGTACATCTTCGGGTGCGTCATCATCCGTCCAACATTCCTTTTGTATCCAACTTCCGCTTTGAATAGGATAATATTGCCCTGCGCAACGAATAGCTAAGTCACCTTGCTCATTCTTTACAATTGTCGTATCAACATCAGTAACGATGTCGCTAAACTGATCTACAACCTGCTTGAACTTTTCAGGTTCAGATGATTTCATCGTCTTATAGGTCTCATCAACCAATAAACCGATGACGGTAATTTGAAGATTCGTATCTTTCCACATAGAATTAAGTTATTTTCGGTGATTCATATACTAGTTTTTGTTTTTCGAGTGCAAAGATACAAAAATAATTCATATAGAAAAATATAATTGCAAATTTGTATATTTTTTTGTAATTTTACACCTATTCTTCTTCCTCTTCACGAGGCATTCACCCTGAAGAGTATCCAAATACCGGTTACCCCAGTAGATCAGTTGCTCTATGTTCACTTCGGTGCCATTTCCTACCTTGTAGCAATCCGCTACCTGACACATAGCGGTACGAATACAAACTTTTTTCTGTTCAGCATCGCGAGTCAAATCATGCTTCGCAGCCTATTTCTTAGGCATGTTCTT
Source organism: uncultured Bacteroidales bacterium (assembly GCA_900319995.1). Classification (GTDB taxonomy): domain Bacteria; phylum Bacteroidota; class Bacteroidia; order Bacteroidales; family Paludibacteraceae; genus Colicola. The sequence goes on along the minus strand of ONQO01000016.1, from coordinate 13,682 downwards.
TTTAAATTCCCGGACGTAATCCTCCAGCATTTTATACAATGCTTCGGAATTGGCCATCCTCGGATTGGACTCTGCCTGCTTTTTGTATGCCTCTAAATATTCCGTAAATTTCAGATCTTCTTCAGCTTCTTCTTTCCAAACTACTTCGTCTTTCTGACCATCATAATGGTACCAAGATGGAACGAAATTCTCCTCAAAGCCGTAGGCAGAGACAGCAATACCATCTATACCGTTGATGTATTTCAAGAACGAAATAGGATTATCGAGTGTATCTATGAGCTCAAATGACAAGCAGAGTTGTTCTTGCGTTTCGCTTTTGACTTTCCATTGATTCATAGGAACACTTGCCGGACATCCATAGTGTTCCATTCCCCAATCTTCCCATCCGACAACTCCGTATTTACGTTTTTGATACGATGCGGCACAATAATAGCGATGAATATATTTGCGATACGCATCGAACAATTCCGGGTGAATTTCCTTTAGTGCCTTATCCAAATCGGCTGCTGAATATTCTTCGTCTTCGTCCGCAGTAAACCGCTCCGGATGAGCCTTGAGATAGTCGTTTATTTCTTGCCATCTGGTATGGTACATATCCTTATCAAAGTTGTCGGAGTAATCAAGACATCCCAACGCATACCATTCGCAGAAAGACAATGGACCATTAGTGGTGTCATAATGAAGGAAGGTAGCAGGAATAGGCAGATACGAATTCATGTCTATGGAACAATCATGACCGTTGAGGCGGTCGGCGATTTGTTCTCCAGACAAGTTCGCAGAGATGCGTACTTTAGACTTGCAGCCTTTAAGACCGCGATTGATAAAATCCACTACGGATTGCTTTGCTCCTTTGATAAAAATAATATTCATATTTCTTAATGTTATATTAGATGTCAGCTTTTTTCTTATTTCCACTGCAAAGGTACAACAAATAGTTGGGATAAAAAAATAGAAGTTATTTTTTTGCATTTTTTTGCTTTGTGTCCCAAACAAAAAACAAACCCGTCCCATCGGCTTTTGCTAATGAGACGGGCTTGAAGGATGTCATACAATCGCCCACCATGGATAAGGATGCTTTAAATCGACAGAGAGTGGTCTCACGTAGTCCTTTGTTAGATAATCATCGCCATATTGCTTAATGATTTCTTCTCTCCAATCAATGTCAAGCAGGTTATCGTCATATAATATACCAGCCGCAAATGCATCATCTGTCAAGTATCCGCTTTTGTGCAAATTTTTCAATATATCACGTAGTGTTTCAAGGTCTTTTTCTTCTATTGCAAGAAACTTCACTTCATCAAAATCAGAAATAAGATGCACAGTCTTGTAATACAAATCTACTGATTTCCCAAAATTCTTCATATATTGGAGTGCAAAATCCAATGCAAAATGAATGTCACCTCCTTCATATGCATTAGGATAAAGCTCTCTAATGGAATAAGCAAACATCTCTAAAATATCAAATTGATAAGCTTTGATGAGCTCGGCTTCTCTCTTGTTGCTATCCTTGATGCGATCAAACCTCTCTTCTAACATCTCTGCATTGATCATGATAGTGGGAGATTTTTTATTAGGCTTGTCTTCGGGTAGATAACATGCACATGAATCACATGAAAGGGTATTTGCGTTTTTTAAAGATTCAAATATGCTGCTATTTACTCTTACAATAGGCACATCGGCTTTTCGAAGAGACAGGACAAAGGGCTGATTATCAACAGCACTTAAGCCTAATGATTTTGCCTTGAAAGACATGTCGCCTCGCGTAATAATCTGCTCCAATTCATCTATCGCTTTAGAAAAGCATGTATTATCTAACGTCTTTAAGGGAGAATAAATATATGAGGGGTATGTGTCAATTTCTATAAAATTCAAAAAATCACTGTCACTATTGGAGACATGTATTTTCTCCAATTTGTCCGCTGTAGCAAATATCGGCTTATCCTCTGGGAAATGGAGTTTTGCATCATTTTCGCGAAATAAATAATTCAAGTATTCCTCATCGCAATGCAATAAGTTACACCACGCAACTTTAATAGAAGAATCTATCTGTGATAGAAAACCACCTTGCGCAGCCATTTCTCCTGCATTTAGATTTTCAAATTTAAATGGCATATTTTAAATTAATTTTTAATTGTTAGACATTTTTTCTTTTGCGAGTGCAAAAATACGAAAAATAATTCAATTAGAAAAATAAATTTGCATATTTCATTGTTTTTTTGTAACTTTGCAGCAAATTTTTGAATATTAACTATAAATTTTACACTTTATGGCGAAAAATAAACAGAAAAAATTAAACTCCATTAGTGATATTCATAATTCCTGGATAGGTTGGAATAAAGCTACTAATGATATTCATGAAAAATTAGGCAGAACGTCTAATATTGTCGGAGAGTTTGCAGAACAATTGGTACGTGAATATTTTGAAAAATTAAATGATGGATGTACTTATAAGTTAGCAACTGCCTCAAAAGCAGGATACGATATAGAAAAAAACGGAGATATTAAAGAGAAAATACAAGTTAAAACTAGAAGGATAACTGCTAATACAGGTAAGAATTTAAGCGACATTCATAGTTGGGAATTTGATACATTAATCATAGTGTTATTTAAAGAAGATGGCTCTATTAAAAGCGTTCGTAGCATACCTAAAGATAAAATTAAAATACAAGAAAAATATAATGTCAATAACGAACAATGCGATGCTAAAAAACGCAAAAATGGAACCGCATGGGTTATAAGCCTTTCCGATAAATTTTTAGATAAGACAACAGATCTTACTGGAGATTTCAAAAACAAATACCCCAAATTGTTCAATTAATAAGTTTTTTTTCAAAAATACTCTTAACCCTTTTTGCTATGCAACTGAAGACTGCTCATCCGTTTACTAAATCGTTATTCAAGGCTGCATTGGAATGTCCCACAGGTCTACATTATGCCAAACATCCGGAGAAATATGCTAACTGCATGACCGATGACGAGTTCTTACAATCGCTTGCTGAAGGCGGTTTTCAAGTAGGAGAACTTGCGAAACTCTATGAGCATGTTGAGGTGGATTTGAAAGAAATTAAGGGTTACAAAGAATCTTTAGATAAAACCGAAGAACTGCTAAAACTCGAGAAAGTAGTTATTGCAGAAGCTGCTTTCGCATGGGAGAACTGTTTTGTTCGGGCAGATATTATCCGCAAGAATGGAAAGCGTATAGATATTATTGAGGTAAAAGCCAAATCGTTTAATCCGAATACCGACCATTGGATGGGAAAGAAGCAGACGCATTCCGTTGCCAGCGGATGGCGGGAATATATCTATGATTTGGCATTCCAGAAATATGTTCTTACACACGCGTATAAAGATTACGAGGTACACGCGTACCTAATGATGGCGGACAAAAGTCAAATAGTAGACGTCGATAATCTAAACCAGCTATTCAAAATCAAACATACGGATGGTAGTTCATCCGTTGAGGTGAATCCCAATGCCGCAAACTTAATTGCTAAGTCGCAAGTTCCAATACTGACAGCTTTTGATATAGACGGTATTGTCAACCAAGTCATAGACGGAAAAACAACCGAGCAAATTGATGTTCTTGGGAAGGAATTTGCCACTTTTGTAGAGGACACACGTAAAGCGTGGGAAAACGATGAACGTTTATCGTCTGACATAGATGCAAAATGCTTCAAGTGTCCATTCTGTGGTCACGGAGCAGATGGTATGTTATTAGACGGACGAGACGAGTGCTGGCAAAAGAAAGCCGGATATAAACCTTCCGAAGCTATAGATGCACAAATAAGCGATTTGTGGGGGCTTTATATTCGAAGAGGCGAGTGGATAAAAAATGGAATCTACAAACAGAGCCAATTGACGCAAGAAATCATGCCTCTTAGGGAGAATCCCAAACCGCAGGAAGGCTTAAATGCTTCTGAACGACACTGGCTACAAGTTGCGATCGCTACCAACAATGCCAAATGGAAAGAGTATTTTGGCGACAGCCTGCAAGGAGACATTTACCTCGATCGTAATGGATTAAAAGCAGAAATGGATAAATGGATATACCCACTTCACATGATTGATTTTGAGACGACAGCTGTTGCCCTGCCGTTTTATCAAGGCATGCATCCTTACGAACAGGTAGCATTCCAGTTCTCGCATCATATTATCGACAAAAAGCCGGATGGCTCATACACCATTCGTCATGCGGGGCAATACCTCAATGAAGATGTGAAAACTTTCCCTAACTTTGAGTTCGTGCGTGAACTGAAACGTCAACTAACCAAGGATAAGGGAACTATTTTCCGCTATGCGAATCATGAGAATTCGATTCTCAATGCTATTCGTGCACAGTTAGAGGAAAGCCGCGAAACAGACAAAGGCGAACTGATTGACTTCATCGATAATATCACGCACGACAAAGATACAAAGAGAAAGGGCTATCGCGACATGGTGGATTTGTTGGATATTGTCAAACGGTACTATTATTGCTACAGCCAAATGCACGGCTCTAACTCTATCAAGAAAGTGCTTCCGGCAGTATTGAATAGTTCGGAGTTTTTGCAAAGTAAATATAGCCAAGCCATATACGGAAAAGAGATACCAAGCCAGAATATCGATCCGAGTTCTCCTATTGCTTGGATTTTCCGTACAGCTGATGGCACAATAGACAATCCGTATCATCATTTGCCGTCCATGGCTACGTATCTGGACATCTCCGAAGAGGAAATGCAACGCATCCAAGACGAAGAATTGGATTATGAAGACGACATGACAGTAGCAAACGGCGGAGCTGCACTTACCGCATATAGCCGCATGATGTTTTGCGACGACAAGATAGAAGATGCTCTGCGCTCCGCATTGCTCCGTTACTGCGAGTTAGATACTATGGCTATGGTGTTTATTTGGGAGTATTTCCATCACGAAATCAAATAAGCATCAAAGAGACTATTCTAAATGAGATGTACTTGGGACTAATATCCCAAGTATTTCTTTACAAACTTATTTGCTTCCTGCTCGTCATACGAGAAAGAAGGATTCCAATCCTTTTTGACAAAGGCTCCTGTTTCGTCAATTGTATTCGTCGGGTCTTGATACGCATAGGCAAACAATTTGAGCAAAGTATATTTATAAAGTTCTTTTACATCCTTTTTCTCTTTTGATGCAAAGTTACGAATAGCATTCAAATCAAGCAGAACAGCAGGACGAATACAACCTGCAAAATCATAGCAAGGACAATACACGCCAAGGTCATCGATAGAAATAGCACCTTCTTTAAGCTGAGCATTCTTGATAAATGCGGCATTCAAAGGCATAACCATCACTTGTGATTTTAGGAAAGAAAGATAAAACAGACCGTCATTTATATTGCCGGCTCCTTCCCTCGTGTAAACACCATTCATATCTCCCATTGTTATGGCGGCCTCCAATTCATTAATAGCATTTACCCAGTCCTGTTCATACACAGCAGGAGAGATTTTGAATGTGGAATAGATATAAGGCGGGTATTTATCTATGCGCACTTGACTAAATGAAAATTATGGCAAATGTGCGCATGATCGTTCGGCCAAATTGGTTCTGTAAATTCAAAGACATATTTTTTGTCTTTTTCGTTTAAGCCTTTGTATGGATTTGGCTTCGGTTTGGAGTATATTTTATCGAATTCAGTACGATACACGCCTTCTTGTGGTTCCGGCAAGCATGATTTTGGCTCAATTGGTTCAAATTACTCTTATCATAATCAAAGCTAAATACCTCAGCCCAAGACTCGATGTGAACACCTAAAACTGTTTCCTTAATTGTATTTTTTTGTTCCTGAATTGCATTAAAATCTAACATATCTTACAAAATTTATTAGATTAAACTTCTTTTTCTTTTGATGATGCAAAGGTACTACTTTTTTAAAAAATAAAAAAATCTCCCACACAAAAAATGCATAGGAGAAGGATTTTTATTCTTCGTGAGGTGTTTCGCCGTGGATAGCATCCAAATAGCGGTTGCCCCAATAAATCAGTTGCTCCACGTTCACTTCGGTGCCATTTCCGACTTTGTAGCAGTCGGCTACATGACACATAGCGGGCACATCTCCCGCCTTGGCTTTTTCTAACAAAGCAGCAAATTCCTCTTCCGTCATCGGATCCGGGTAAGGCGGATACCAATCTGCCTCTTCATCCACGCGCAGGTCATGGAGGTTGATAGACATCGACTCCGGCGGTAACTGGTCATAATACGGCGGCACAAGTACGAACTTCTTCAGTTCGGCATCGCGTGTCAGATCATGTTTCGCTGCCTCGCAAAACCACATTAAGGCTTTGTCTTTGTGTTGGCAACGATGATCCTTGGCATAAATCTCCGCTAAAAGGAGTTGTGCACGAGCATCTTTTGACATGGCTGCTTTGTTAAGCCAAGACAGGGCTTTTCTCAAATCGGGTGTAACGCCTATTCCATTATAATAGCACATGCCGACAGAGGTCATGCCTTCCGTGCTGCCTTGCATAGCCGCTTTGAGATACCATTCAAAGGCTTTCGCTCCATCTTCATCCACATATAGGCCCTGCTCATAGAGCAAACCGAGGTTATATTGTGCCGCAGGCCAGCCTTTTTCGGCAGATTGACGAATCAACTCAACCGGGTCTTCGTTTACCGCTACATCATCGGGTGTTTCTCCTTCTATAATATAATAGCCGATATAATTCTGGCATTCTGCATTGCCTTCTTTGGCGTATTTCAAAAGGCTGTCAAAGATCACTTTGGGTATTGTTCTGCAACTCATAATGTCTCCTCCTCATAATTTTGTTCAACAAAACGGCGGGAATAAAGCACATGCGGATTCTCGCTGATTACAAACCATTCGCTGTCCAATTCGGTGTTTTCGGAAGTGGTAGTGCTCGTTTCATAAGCGAGACCAACAACCTCTATTTTGTATGGATAACCGAATCGGGCAACTTGCTTGATTGCCTGGAACGATGGTCGCAACGTAAACGTGCGGGTGTTTGGGAAATGTTGTACTTTCATAAAACTATTATTTTTTCATTCACGGTGCAAAAGTACAACAAAGAGTTCAAATAAAAAAATGATAGGCGCATTTTTTGTCATAATCAATCATAGCATATACAAAAAACGGCAACCCGAAAGAAGGAATGCCGCTTATTGATTTAACACCGATATTTGAGATATCTTATTTCAGATTCTTGTTGAAGAACTCAGCCAACTTATCCCACGGGATGAGGTTCTTGGGTTCGCCTTTGCCTGCCGGTTCGGTATAACCGCCATCATAGAGATCGCAATGCGAAGCATCAGGAATGATAAGCAACTCTTTGTTCTCGGGACATGAATTAGGAGCTACCACGGTTTTGTAGCCTTCTGCCTTGCCGTCCACCATGTAATGGTACGCCGCTTCGCCAAAATAACGGCTGTGGGCGTTCTCACCGTGCATGATCAGAACCGCCGAACGGATCTCGTTGATGTAATACAGAAAACGGCTGTTGGCATAAGCCTGCGTACCGATGAGACGCCAACCGTCATTCGAGTTGCCGGAACGGGCGTGATAACCACGGGCGGTCTTGTAGTAATCGTAGTAGTCCTTGACGAACTGCGGTGCATCGTCCGGCAGTGGGTCTATCACGCCTCCTGCCATAGCAGCAGGGTCTGCATGACGTTGTGCGGCGAGTGCCACACGCGCTTCGTGACGCGCCTCTTCGGTGTCAGCGGAATCGAAATAACCGTTACCGCTGACGCGGGTCATGTCGTACATCGTGGAAGCGACGGTCGCTTTAATGCGCGTATCCGCTGCCGCCGCATTGAGGGCAATACCACCCCATCCGCATATTCCGATGATACCAATGCGGTTTGCATCCACTTCGGGCAGTTTACTCAGATAATCCACCGCCGCCATGAAGTCCTCCGTATTGATATCCGGTGACGCCGTACGACGCGGTTCACCCGAACTCTCGCCGGTGAAAGACGGATCAAAAGCCAAAGCGACAAATCCGCGTTCCGCCATCTTCATCGCATACAGACCCGAACTCTGCTCTTTCGTTGCACCAAAAGGACCCGACACCGCGATAGCGGCGTATTTGGTACTTGGTACTTGGTCACTTAGTCCCTTCGGTTGGTATAAATCTCCAACCAACGTAAAGCCGTACTGGGTTTGGAAAGATACCTTTTTATGGTTTACTTTCTCACTTAGCGGGAACACTTTGTCCCATGTGTCATTTACGCATGTATTCATTTTCTCATTTGAATTTGTGCAAGCAGCAAAACATAGTGCTGCAAGCATAAGGGAGAAAAACTTTCTCATTATTGTAAAGAATTATATTGTGTGTCATTAACGGGTTCGAGCCATTCGTTTGTGGCGTCCGGTTGTTCTTGGGTGTGGATTGCCAAATGCTGCATCCACGAGTCCGCCGCGGCTCCATGCCAGTGTTTAACGCCTTCGGGAATGGCAATCACCGTTCCCGGAGTAAGCGCAACAGCAGGCTTATTCCATTCCTGATACCAACCTTTGCCGCTCACGCAGATCAGCACTTGAACCGCTCCGTGGTGAACATGCCAGTTATTGCGGCAACGAGGCTCGAATGTCACATTCGCCACACCGCCGAAATACGGTTGCAGAAAACTCTGGCCCACGAAATACTGCGCGTAAGCATCATTCGATTTGCCTTGCGGCCACTCCGTTTCAAGCAATCCTGCCAAGCGTCCGGCTTCGGACAGAAGACCATTTGCCGCGAGGGCAACTACGATACCTTGTAACTGCTCTTCGGTCACACCCATATTGCGTGCTCCGGCGATGTGTGCTTTCAGTTGCGGCTCAACGCCTTCGAGACCGCTCAACGCAGAAACGGTCACCAACTCGCGGTCAGCATAAGTCAAGTTATCACGAGCAAAAATATCTCCGAATAAATGCGCCTTCAGGTAATAATCCGTCGCCGGCGCAAACTCATACTCAAAAGCCTTTCCCACCAGTTGCGTCTGCACGCGCGTACCTTCTTTAAGTGCATCGTAGTCATCGCCAAGCGGACTTGCGTCCTCGCCCATAATAACCTTCACACCTTTCGCCTGGCGATCTCCGATAACACGCTGCAAAACACCCAGCGAATTCAGACTCCGCGGAAAACCCGTATAAGCATACAACTGCGAGAGCGCTTCTTTGATCTGGCTAACCGTCAATTCCGCCTCCAACCCATTATGAATGACCGATTCCAACGCCACCAAATCGCCCTTTGCCTCATCGCAAGCGATGACACTCATCCACGCTGCCTGCTCAGCCGAAAAACTGAGCTCCAATTTCTCATTTTCGCATTTACTCATTTTCTCATTTGTATTTGTGCAAGCAGCGAAAGTCATTACCGCGAGCAAAAAGAATAAAAAAATTTTACATTTACTCATTTTCATATTTGACCAATTGAAAATTTGCGGCAAAGGTACTACTTTTTCTTGACATACACAAACACAAATTCGCTAAATATCTACCATTTTTGCAGAAACGTATAAAGACGTACAAAAAATTCTCAAAGTAGCACGAGAAAATTCTCAAAGAGCCATGAGTTTTTACTCAAAAGTATATAGAATTTTACTCAAATCTAATGTGATATTTACTCAAATTGTCCTGCGTGCGCCTCTATTAAGTTATGCTTTTTCAATGTACGATTATTAAGATTTGACCCTAATACTAACATCCGCCTAAGAGAGGCGCGAGATATGCTGTTTGGCAGGTTTTTATAATGTAGTTGAAAGGTATACGGTTATTAAGAATAAGTGTCTATATACAAGCGGGCTACCCAACGAGTCCCCGCTTGATTGCTTTGTATATCGCATAATGTACTTAGTACATTACTTTTTTACCACTATATGCGAGATTACAATAATTTACGTAAAATATTTCTCACTTTACGATGGAAAAATTTACACCACGCTACCAAGCAAGGATATTTATCTTTCTTATTGTAGTAATATAGTACATCCGCTTTTCTTATCTCTTGGATCCAATTAGGAATTTGTTTTGGACGGCGAAGCGCATCTCCAAATGAAGTAAGCTCGCACAATGTTGTATAGTTAACATCCTTCACGTGGATTTCATCTTCTTTAATGCGACCTTCTAAGGTTGACTTTGCCCATAAATATGGAAGGTTCACTCCTTCATACGTATGGTTGTAATTATACATACCTGTTCTCCAATTAACTTCCAAGAAGTATAGATTACCCTGCTTGTCTTGTATAAACTCAGCATCGAAAATTCCGCTATAATTAGCTCTCTTTATCAGTTGTGCTATTTTTGCTTTAAACTCTTCGTCTTTGCATGACTCAAAATACATAAAATGTCCTTTTGAAGGATCTTTATAATGCCATCTTTTAATGTGTGTAAAGAATATCTGTTGCCCGCCCAAAATGGAAAAGCCTTTTAGATCTACCTCGTTGGTTGAATCAATATATTCCTCAATTTGCAATCTGTCAGCTTCTATTTCTTTATACGCCTCTTTTAACTCTTCCTGATTTTGACATACAATCATATCTCGTTTCCAACGTCCTTCATTAGAAGTGATAGTTTTTGTAATTATCGGATAAGGAACATTCTTGGGCAGATCCCCTTTCTTAACAATCTCATATTTAGGTACTTTTATGCCACATTCTTCAGCCAACTGACATTGATACGCCTTATTCAATAAAGCTATGAGAGCACCTGATTTCCCAGCATTGTAAGATATGAACTTGTCTTTTAGTTCTTCATAATGCTTGTCAAATACTTCAGTATGAAGCTCATCCGTAAAGAACAATATCGGTTTCTCAACTTCGTTTGAGAAATTTTCTAATAGAATCTGCAATACTTCTTCAGGTGATTTTGCGAGCCATGTTCGGATTACATATTTGGACGTTTCAATTGGAGGAATATGTTCTGTCGGATGTAAACGAATAACATAGGAATTTATTCCTTTTTCTCCCAAACTGCGCACTACTCCAAGTGCATTTATTCCATCTCCGCCAAAGATGATAAACTTATGTTCCAACAAGTTGTTCATAACCTTTATTTTAATGCTTTGAGTAAACGTTTCTTTAATTCAACAAGTTTACCAATAACAAGTCCGAAATAATGATTGTATTGGTTCAAATCTACAATAGTAAGTCCTTTATAGGTATTGAAGGTGTGTAATCCTCTGTGTAGAATTCCTTTTGGTGGAAGGATCGTTTGGATGTCTTTTAAACTCCATTTACCGTCATTACGGCTAATCTCACGTAACTCGACTGCTTTTCCATAAACATAAGGTGTACTGATCTGTGAGGGATATACAATTATGTCTTTATGCTCAAAGAAAGAACCTGCCATACGCATATTCTGCTTAGTACTTTCAAGAGACTCAAAATATTCGAACCTCTCTGTAGAATTATTCCATTTGTAGATGTCCAAATTGAAATCATTCTGGTGTGCCGTAAATAGTAATGGTTCTCCAAACAAATTAGAAATATCGGTATCCCAAATAACATCGTCGCAAAGCGTCTTTATGCGTTTTAATGAGGTCTTTCCGTTTATTTCTTGCAATTCATACAAATAGAGTTTCTTGCCATATGCCGACTCCGGATACACATAAACATGCCCGTCTTTACGCATTATATTAGGGAAACTGAGATGCCAAGGCTCTTCGAGAATAATTTCAACATCTGTAATGGTCATTGAAGAACGCAAAATTGTTAGTTTTGCAATAACTCCTTTGTGTGTGGTACTTGGCATTGCTTCTGCCAGAACATAAATATGCTCTGGTGTAACATCCAAGATGAAAGGATCAGCAAACCAGTACTTATCCGAAAATGGATTGAGTACTTTAGTGAAGTGGATTGTTTTGCCAGAAAGGATGTCGTCTATGCTTTCATCAATAAAAGCCAAATCCCAACGGCAAGAAGTTAGTTTTTGAAACATGATTGATAGTTATTTTGCGCATAACTATCAATCCGAATACATAAAAAGATGTGAACCTCTTATGTATCTACCAAGGCAGCGTCGGAAATGAAGCCTCTATATCCAATAAGAAAGTTCACATCTAAATGCGAACACTACTATAATTGGATATAAAGAGACTCATTACTTACAATGATGCCTCTGTATTATTTCGATAAATCTTATTTCCTAAAGTTTCCGACGCTTTCGGTAGATACGAAATAATAGTAATGCTTTGTTTTTATTTAATTAGCGCAACGCTTTGCGCTTGTCTTTCTCCTTTTCCGGAGTGCTCGGAAGCACCGTCTCGGAGAGGGACGATGATTATTGTGTCACTTTTTTCGGGATGCGATTACTTGCATAAAGTAATCCGCCATTTCATCGGCAGAGACATTATATTTCGGCTGCATAATGTCAAATTCCTGAGGCTTGGGATACAAAGCGGGAGTTATCAATGCCGACAAGATTGCCTTCGAATGAACCTGATGCCGAGTAAACTTCAACGCATAATCCAAGCCTTCCTCAAAAGAAAAGCCTGCCTGCAGCAACGAATAGATATCATAATAATCGCGATACAAACTCCTGACGGTAATCGTGAAAAGTTTCATCCCCAAAGCATCTTGTGCGTCAACTGTTTTGAGATTGTTGTATGTAAAGCCGGTATTCAAGGCGGGAACTCGGTTTTTAGGTTCAAAGAACGATAACTTCACGTGGTCGCCAACATAGTACTGGATATGTTGCGGACCTAATATCTCACGCTTGCATTCCGGAAAAACAGAGACCAATTCATTATTGATGTTAGAAACATCCAAATGTCGAATGTCACCCCTGTAGTTCAGGAGTTCAAAGTCCAAGTCTTCGCTCTGACGATGTTGCAAGAGCAACGAAATTCCTGTTCCTCCACAGAGGTACAAGTCTTTGATGCAATTCAAACGGGAGACCTGTTCGAACACGTCCGCTGTATTTTCACGAAGTCCGCTACGCCACATATTTAGAGGTATATTTCTTGGGTGATTTAATATGGAAGAAGAGCGCCGCTAAAAGCAAGTTGAGAGTTCCATAGTAATCGGGGTAAGGCAACATGCGCCGCTGCCAAACAGACTTGATTTGCCGATACGGGAAAGCCGCAAAAAGCATAGGCATGTCTTCAAACTCAAGATGTGCCAAACCATTCAAAATCAGCTCCTCATCCGGTAGCAGAGCGTCTTTACTCGCAGCCTCATAGGACCACAAGTAACCACTATCGTACAACTGCTTCGAGAGCGATTGTTTTTTAGCCATATGATTCCTTTGAACGGACATCTTTGCAACTTTCGGCTGCAAAGTTACAACTTTTTTTTGACATATACAAAAAAATCTGCACTTTTGATGCAGATTTCAAAGAATTTTTACAGTTTCGCTACCAACTCAACGATTTTCTGTTTCGTAGCCTCTGTCTTCTGCTCGTCGATCTTGGCGGTTATAACGCCCATATTCTCGGCATGCCAGTAGTTGCAGATGTCGCGGAACTCAGCCGTCGCGCCATCATACACACCCGGCGAATAAGACGAACAGAGCAACGCCATCTTCTTTACCTTAGCCGGCGCGTTAACGCAGTACATTCGCTGAATAGGCGCCTGTATCTGCGCGCAGAGCGTGAAATAATAGATCGGAGCAGCCAAAACCAACGCTTCTGCCTCTGCCATCAACGGATAGAGTTCCTGCATGTCATCTTTCTGGATGCACGCGCCGTTGCCCTTGCCGTGGCAGTACTCGCACGCCAAACAGTCAG
>ONQO01000095.1 GCA_900319995.1 uncultured Bacteroidales bacterium | reverse complement strand
TCGCACAAAATGCGCTGCAAAATTACAAAAAATTTTTCATATATGCAAATACAAAATGCATACCATCGCATTTTTTTACCTCCAAGCACTCCTTTTCCTGCCATTTTGGCAGTTTCAAACCCCTTTTTCCGACATTCTACCTGCGCTCTTCCCCAAAGAACATTTTAAAGGCAAGCATATCTAATTCCCTTTTTCCGCCATTCTACCACCCGATTGATCACTTTCCTGACCCTTCAAAACTCCGTGCAATTTTTTCTCACAAATTCTTCCTTAAAAATTTGCATATTCCAATTTTTTTTTGTATCTTTGCACCGTTTTTTAAAACCAACAACAGACAAAATCAGACGTAAGTACTGACTAAGTACTGACGACTACGAGGCAATCCTAGACTTTGCTCGATACATTATCGACATATATAGCATATTTTCAACATATTACACACTATGTCAAAGCACCTGAAAAATATCGTTATTTCTGATTTGAAAAACACCGTGGCGACTTTTGTGACACTTCCGCCCGATTCTTCTCCTCACACTAAAAGTGTGCGCTATTTTCGTAGTTGCATCGGCATCAAGGCGGTTTGGGGAGCTATGAATGACCGCAAAATAGGCGCAAAACGACGTAAACACATCATTGCGCGGCCCTCACGCTTTCGTCCGGGACTCTTTGAACTATATACCTATCACTTCCCAACACATTGGTCAGCCGCCTGTGTCGCCAATAGAGAACTCATCAAACTCGCACAAAAACAAGCACATGCTCTCGAAAAAGACCACTCCATGGAAGCCCTTGAATGGCGTATTCGCTTCCTTATGCACTATTTCCGCATTTTCAAAGGACACCACAAACCCGAACAGGGCCTCAAACCATATACTCGTTTCTATCAATACACGTTCGTCTCCATTTACCGGGCACTTCAAGCGGCCGCAAAAGAGCAACAATCCAACGAACAACCGCATTACGTCACTCTCCCTTTAACTTCATCAAACAACACCACATCGCACAATATAACATCGAATGACATCGCCTTTGATCCCATTCCCATTAAACGACTACAATCTTTTGCCCGACGCCGACAACAATTCAACCGAATCTTCCGCGGAGCCCTTACACCACTCATCATTTAGCACGAAAAGGGAATATTTTTAATAAATTATATTAAAAACTTGCACATGTCGATTTTTTTTCGTACCTTTGCAGCCGATTTAAATTGCACAAGTATGTGCACATGCTAAGACAAGGATTGACAACATGAAAAATATTGCATTTATCATCAACCCCGTGTCCGGGTCTAAAGAGACACAAAACGCAAAAAAGAAACTGCCGAAAATAATCATGCAGACATTGGACATGAACCAGTGGCTTCCGAATATTATGTTCACGGAATACGCCGGTCATGCCACGGAATTGGCATACCAGTTTGCACGGATGGGCTTTGACGCCGTTGTGGCGGTCGGTGGTGATGGAACCGTGAACGAAGTAGCCAAGGGAATCGTTGAAGGCACACGATACAAAGTGCAGGGCACAAGAGAAACGGCTTTGGGTATTCTCCCTATGGGCAGCGGAAACGGATTCGCTCGCCATTTGAATATCCCTATCCGGCCTAACAAAGCCATCGAAATGCTCAACCACAGCGAACCTATCTCCGTGGACTACGGTTTGGCAAACAACCGGCTATTTGTCAGTACGTGTGGCACGGGTTTTGATGCTGTAGTGGCAGATAACTTCGCCGGAAGTAACAAACGCGGTTTCATGACCTATCTGCAAAACACCATCAAACAAGCGTTTTCTTACCATCCGGAGACATACCATATTGTCGGCGATGGCATAGACGTGACACACAAGGCTTTCCTTGTCACCTTTGCGAACGCCAATCAATGGGGTTACGAAGCGCTCATCGCACCTAAAGCAAGTGTGCAGGACGGCAAAATGGATATCATGCTGATGTCCAGCCACGCTATCTTAGGCAGCGCATCATTGGCTCTACGGCTCTTTGCCGGCAATATAGACAACAGTTATTTCATGGACACCATCCGTGCCCGGGAAATAACACTCGAACGAGAAACGGTCGCGCCTTTTCATATCGACGGAGACCCCGTGGAAATGGAGAAAGACATACATATCAGAATCATCGAAGACGGACTGAAAGTGCTGGTAGAAAAAAGATTCTAAAAGCCACACAAACTACGCTAACAACGAAAACTACGCAAACCACATATGGAACTGAAAATCATTAACAAAAGCAATAATCCGTTGCCACGTTACGAGAGCGCACAAGCGGCTGGAATGGACATCCGTTGCAACATCCAAGAGGCATTGACACTTCGCCCTATGGAACGCAGACTGATTCCGACAGGCTTGTTTATCGAGTTGCCTGTCGGCTATGAAGCACAGATTCGTCCGCGTAGCGGACTTGCACTCAAAAGGGGACTTACCGTGCTCAATACACCGGGAACTATTGATGCCGATTATCGCGGAGAAGTGGGCGTAATACTCATCAACCTCAGCGGCGAACCACAGACCATCGAACCCGGAGAACGGATATGCCAAATGGTCATCGCCAAACATGAATGTCCGGAAATAGTGGAAGTAAGCGAATTAAGCGAAACTGAACGCGGAGCAGGCGGGTTCGGACATAGTGGAAGAAGTTGAAAATTGAATATTGAGAATCGAAAGTTGAAAATTAGAACCTACATAGTATTTTTCCTCTGCTCTCTCTACTCCGTATTATTTATACCTCTTAATGCGGTCACGACAGAGCAGGAGCAACAATTTGCCTATTATTGGTACGCCGCTAAACAAGCGATTATGGAGGAGCGGTTTACTGACGCATATGTGCTTTTGGAGTTTTGCCATGCTCTCAAACCCGACGATGGTACCACTACCGGTTTCTTGGGGGTCATACATAAAGGCATAGGGAACTATGCTCGCGCACTCCTTCTTTTTAAGAATGCCTTCGAATCAGACCCATATGACCAGTGGTTTCGGTACAGCAAAATGCTAATGGAGATGGAGACTCCGGAGACGAATCTGGAATTGGTTCGCGTCTTGGAGAAAGCGCACGACGTACAAAGTCAGGCTGTTAAAAACAAAAAGGCGCAAATCATAGATGAGGAACTGCTGGAACAACTGAAAGTGGCATACATCGCGCAACGCGAATGGAAAAAAGCCTTGGCTATACAAGACGAAACAGACCTTCAGAAAGGGTACGACGCCTACAGCGCATTAGCTCGTTACCGAATCTATGCGTTGTGGGGAAAACCGAAAAAAGCCATTAACGAAATAGACAAATATCTGGAGCAGGATCCTACGAATGTCCGCTTTATGTTGTTTAAACTGGACATCATGGAGCAAACGGGCGCCAAGCCCAAAGAGTTATATGCCATGTATGAACGTATTTTGGAATATGACCCGTACAATCTCATGGTACTCAATAACTATGCCTACCATCTGGCCACACACAAGGGAGACCTTCAGAAAGCGGAGAAAATGAGTGCCATCACTATTCAAGAAGAACCTCAAAACCCCGTGTATCTCGATACGTACGGATGGATTTTGCACTTACAGGGACAGGACGAGTTGGCACTCTTCTATCTCAACCGGGCAAAATGGAACGCACAGGAAAACACCAAAGAAGAAGTGGAGAAACATATCAAAGCCATTCAGAAATAAACAACGATTATGCGTATATTACATAAAATACAATGTATTGTTTTGTGCTCTATCATGCTTGCGGTTGTGAGTTGTGGCACAAAGAAAAAAGCAGTTACCAATCATACGCCGGAAACCAGTATTGAAGTGCCAGCTTGGCATACTTGTCTCATTCAAGGTGCAAAAGCTGTTGCTACGACCAACAGACAAAAACTTTCCGCCACCGTTACCATGCAGACCGTGCACGACTCGCTGATTATCATCAGTATCATGCCGGCTCTTGGCATCGAAATGGCACGACTGGAAGCCACACCAAAAGAACTGGTGGTATTTGAGAAAATTCATAACATCTACGCCGTTACTACCTATGCGGAACTGAACAAGAAACTGACACCTTCACTCAGTTGGAAAACATTGCAACAACTCTGTTCGGCGGAACTGCCTACAGGAGACAAAACGGCACGGCTGGCATACACGTACGGCAAAGAGAAATTGACACTGGACCTCCACTATACTCCCAGAAAAATAAACGTACCACTCAAGCTGACCAGGCTACGCACAGATAAATATACGAAAACAGACATCGGGAAATGGCTTTAACCTATTGAACGAAAAGGGAAGACATAAGGTATAAAGAGAGAAAAATGAAAAATGAACGAATACATAGAAACTGGATATTAGGACTTAGCGTCCTTGCCGTTTTTTGTCTTCAGTTTTCTGTTTGTTGCGCGGAAAGCGTGAAAGACTTGCAGAAGAAACAGAAAAAACTGCAAGCGGAAATTGAACAAACCAATAAAATGCTCAAGCAGACCAAAAAAGACGAAAACGCAACGCTCAACAAACTGAACCTTATTGGGCAGAATATCAAAACGCAGCGTCGCTTAATCAACACTTTGGACAACGAGATTGTCGCGCTTGACCGCGAAATGCAACAGTTGGGTAGCACTCGCGATTCGCTGCAAAAAGTACTGGAGAATCACAAGGAAGACTATGCCCAAATGGTTCGACAAACACACTACACACGCTTACAGCAGGCTCCGCTGCTCTTTATTCTGAGTAGCAGTAACTACCAGCAACTCGTTCGGCGCACAAGATATCTGCAAGAGTTCGCACATTTCCGCCAAGAGCAAGTTGCACGTATTCAAAACACACAAGCGGAAATAGACACACAAAACGAATTGCTTCAAGCGAATAGGAACGACAAACAAACTGTGCTTTCTAACCGGAAACGGGAACAGGAAAACCTTCGTAGGGACGAACGAAAACAACAGAACATGTTGAACCAGTTGAAATCCAAAGAGAAAGACCTCAGCAAGAAACTGAAACAACAGCAGAAGAAAGCTGCGGACCTAAACAAGAAAATCGACGAAATGGTTCGCAAACAAGCTGAAAAAGCAGCAAAAACGGCTCTCACGAAAGAGCAAAAACTGCTCGCTGGAGGTTTTGAAACCAACAAAGGACGACTTCCTTGGCCCGTGGAGAATGGCACTATCATCGGACATTTCGGCAAACAACAGCATCCTGTCTATTCCCAGGTAACGATTGACAACAAAGGTATTTATATCCAAACGACATCCGGTAGCAAAGCACGCGCTGTCTATAAAGGCGAAGTAACAAGCTGTTTCATGGTGGCTGGAACATATGCTGTCATCATCCAACACGGTAACTACCGCACTGTCTATTCGAACCTCAGCAACCTGAATGTCAAACAAGGGGACAAAGTGGACACCAAACAGATCATCGGCACTATATTCACCGACCCGGAACAGGACCAGAAAACGGAATTATATTTCCAGATATACAAAGACAAGAACATATTAAATCCCGAATCATGGATAGCAAAATAAAATCATTAACCGCTTATGCATTAACCATTTGTGCATTGGTTTTGACCCTCATCTTTTGTCCGTCGTGCAAGAAGAACGATTGGGCTGATTGGAAAGTGCAAAATGAAGTGTGGCTCATTAATAACGCCGCAAAAGATGGTGTACAGGTATCCTCTACCGGCTTACAATACAAAATTATCGCGGATCCCACACCACAGGATGCACGACCGAACTTGAATAGCACGGTCGTATGTGACTATACCCTGAAACTCATCAACGGAGCTATGATTGACGCAGGCAATAATGTAGCGCTCAACCTCAGTAACACGATTGCTGGCTTCGCCGAAGGATGCCACAAGATTCACAGCAACGGCGATATTGAACTGTTCATCCCTGCCTATTTGGGATATGACAAAGCCAAATATGACACCAACGACTACTCTGCCGCCGAAGGATTTGGCACGGAAGGCACACAGAGTTATATCCCTCCCTACTCGACCCTCATTTATACCGTTCATATATGCGGCGTAATGGACTGATAGAGCATATGCGGAAATGGGCTACAGGCATCATCGTTGCTATAACATTGGTCCTCACTTCGTGCGAAAACACCAGTTTCAGAAGTAGTGTGCCCGTCTATCCTGTACGCGTAATCATTGATACACGCGTTGGGGCGTTTGTGCATTTTCAACCTACGGTCCTGAACTCACATATAGTGGTCAATAGAAACGGCTTTTTTATGGACGGGAAATATGTACTGCCCGTAACGGCGGTGGACGCGTGGGGGTATGGAGGAGTGGTTGCATATGTGGGACTTAACGGTTATTGTGCTTTTGATTTGGCGTGCCCTTATTGCGCTGGAAGAGGTTCATGCCATCCTTGCGAAGTAAGTGAACCTTTCGCTGTATGCCCTTTTTGCGGAGAGGAATACGACCTCGGTTCAGGACTGGCTATGCCGCAACATGGCATCAGCCATGAAACGCTAAGACCACTCAATATCTTCAGTTCAGATGGCAAACTGACCATTACACAACGGCAATAAACGATTCCCTATGATAGAAGAAAACATGCTGATCAGTATAGGCGTTCTTAAACGTACACACTATAAGGACCTGCCTCCATTCGTCTTCGTCAAACGAGATGGATTATTCGTTCCTTTCCGCTCGGAAAACATCTCTGAACTGATGGGAGAAGAGGGATTCGTCTTGCGCTCGGACATACAGGACGAAGACGACGGTCTCATGACTTGGCAGGACTTGACCGGATATACCATTGAGGATGACGAAGTCGGCCGCGTAGGCGTAATAGACGACATCGACGAAAGTACCATCAATACCCTTGCTACGCTCGACGACGGACGCCTTGTGCCGCTACACGAAGATTTTATACTCGATATTGACGAAGACGCTCATGTGCTTCGCGTACATTTTCCTTTTGCCTTATGAAAAAACTGACCTCCGCCGAAATGGGGCGGATGAACATAGACCAATACAAAGAAGCGGACAAACTGCCGCTGGTAGTTGTTCTTGATAATGTCCGGAGTCAGCATAACGTGGGGGCCGTTTTTCGTACCGCCGACGCGATGCGCATAGAAAAAGTAGTACTTTGTGGCATTTGTTGCTGCCCGCCCAATCAGGAGATTCATAAAACGGCGTTAGGAGCCGAAGAGAGCGTCGAATGGAGTTATTTTAAGGACACCATAGAAGCCGTTCGGGCGCTACAAGCCGAAGGATACACAGTCTATGCCGTAGAACAAGCACATGACTCCATCACCCTCGAAGACGTGGCAGAACAAATCACAAATTACAAATCACAAATTACAAATCGCCCTAAAATCGCTGTTATTTTAGGACATGAGGTCTTCGGCGTTCAACAGGAAGTAGTAGATATTTGTACCCAATGCATAGAAATACCTCAATATGGAACGAAGCACTCGATGAACGTGTCGGTGACAGCAGGCATCGTCATGTATCGCTTAGCCTCCTCGCTCCGGCAAGAGACAAAGAAGTAGCCAAGGCGGCAATACAAGCAGGAGCCGACGCCATTTACATCGGTCCTCCGGCTTTTGGCGCACGCCAAGCTGCCGGAAACAGCATCGGAGATCTGGCGGAAGTGGTCAGTTACGCCCATTCATACGGCGTGCAAGTTTTAGTGACGCTCAACACTCTGCTCCGCGAAGACGAATACTTGCAGGCTGTCGCGCTCGCGCAGAATCTATATGAGATAGGTGTCGATGCACTTATTATTCAGGACCTGCATCTCCTCGATTTTG
>ONQO01000078.1 GCA_900319995.1 uncultured Bacteroidales bacterium | reverse complement strand
ATGGGCGACACCTATCTCAAGCAGCATGACGCTCCCGAGGACATCGAGTACTACCTCTGCGGTCCTCCTATGATGGCCAAGACCGTCCTCGACCTGCTCCACTCGCTGGGCGTTGATGACGCAGACATCCGCTTCGATAACTTCGGAGGATAACTCGTCCCCTAGGCTCCTAGTTTCCTAGTATCCTAGTCGCCTATATAATAAAGAACGCGCGTACGTACGTGCGTTCTTTATATTTATGTTTCCTCGGTGTACTGTGAGCGCGATTTCTGTGAGCGCGATAGATTACGTCCCCTTTAAGGAGCGTCAGCTCCGCTTGCTATGTCTGTTTCGCCGATTACTAATCGGCATATAGAAAGAGAGCGCGTCCTCCCTTCCACCTGCTTCCCACCTTGTTCCAATATATGCTGAATATATGCTCAATATATGCCGAATATATGCTTTACCCGACATCACCCTAACGTAACTATAATAAAATCCTGAGAATCTTTCCCTTTCCGCGCCTTCGCAACGCCATTCCCACGCCCCTACGGCTCCACGCTCTCGCCCCTCTTAATCATCCCGCTCACCTCATGCCGCACATAATCGCACAGCCGCCCTTGAATAGGCTTGTTGTACTTCCGTGCTTTTCGCATTGCCTCGTCATATTTGGCTTGCCATGCCGCCCTGCGCTCCGGATCATGGAGAATCTCCTTGCATGTCGCAATCAGCGCGCCAAACTCCTTAACATGCGGCAGACTTGCTTTCTTTTGTTTTGTCTTCTTGCTCAACTCCGGCTTTTGGCACACAGCCGCCCATTCTCCGTTTCCGGGGATATGCCTTGCATAGTGCCTACTGTCCACACTTCCCTGCAAATCATCCACGATACTTGTCCACTTCGCCTTCATAGTTTCGCATTTCTTTTCCAAATCGGCTGCAAATATACAACAAAAAAATCAAATATGCAAGTTTTTTGACAAAAAAGCCCATTATGTTTACATAAATGGTGTTTTTGCGGCAAAATACATGCTATTTGCACATTCGTGCGAAAGTATCTTCAAGGTGGGATTGCTTGCAATGTCGGTACCCTCGAAGTACATATTTGATTTTTAATATGCAAATTTTCCCCCTCCGTTTTGTTAATAAAATGCCATTTCTTCGTTGTTTTCCTGCAATTTTATGCAGGTTCCATGCTCAAATACCGATATTTTTCTGATTTTTGTCCATTTTTCTTGCACATATCATTTATTTTTAGTACCTTTGCAGCCAAAAGTTGCAAAGACAATGGAAATAGAGCACTTGCATAGTATTCAAGAGATATCCAAACAATACAACACAGGCGATCTGCCAGTGTTGGTCTTGTGCTCGGACACGCAGCAATATATATGCAAATATGTGCGTCCAAATGCGACTATTTCCTATAAATTGGCTTGTGAATTTATGGGGGCGGTATTTGCAGAAGCATGGAAAATCAGCACTCCTCCATTTGCTTTAGTACAAATCCTGCCCGCACATTGGACATCAGTAACGGTCTCCCATAGTTCATCTGCTCCTGCAATCGGTTTTAGGAAAGTAGATGGTGTTATTGATATTACGCCGACCTCTTTCCGGCAAGTTGTTGCCAATACGGACACGTTATACCAGTTGCTCAAAATAGCCCTTTTCGATTTCTGGGTTGCCAATGAGGATCGTACATACAACAATGCCAATTTGCTGTATAACATAGAGGACGAGCAGTTGATTTCCATCGATTATGGTGGAATACTGAACAACGTGACTTTTGATTTCCCATTGTCGCAGTTGACCGAAACTGATAGTATTCTTGGCGCGGATATTTTTGCCCATATTATTAAATCTGTATCGTCCAAACAACTAACCGAAGCGGTCAAACGATTAGAAAAAGATTATATGCAATGTATAAGCCGTAGCAAAAGGCAATCCGTTTTATTGGCGGAAATGCCCAACGAATGGGCTGTGCCGACAAGTAAAATCGAAAACAAAGTTGAAGAGTTGTTCTCTCAAAAGTGGATCAATGACACGTGGGAGAACTTCGTTGAATGTTTAAAATCGTACAGTAATTATGGAAAATAATCTTCAATATAGTATTATTTACGCAGACATCCGCCCGGAAATCCAAGAGCGGTTGAGTTTAGGCGTTCTGACCATTGAGAATAACACGGTACATGTACGCCACTCGGAAAAGAAACTGCGTGTGCTCAAGCAACTTTATTCCCCCAGAGAGTATAAGGCTATTTCTTCTATCGTTCGCAGTGGTTTGCGTGAACTGACTTCGGTGGATACGCTGAAATACCTCACGCGTTATTCAAATAACCTCATTTCTTTCTCGCCGATACAAAGTATTGACAAAACGCAAGCAAACATCACCGGCGAGTGGCTGTATAAGAATTATGTCTATGATGCCGCAACGGCATAATTAAGAAATAATCGGGGTATTAGCTCATCTCACCTCCCTTTCGAGTCCGCTATACTCCACAAAAATAATCTATCGGCCAAGTTTGACCGATCAACCAAAGCGCAAAGCGTTGCGCTAACATACTAAAAAGCGTTTACACGCTTGTAATCTGATTTCTCGAAATGTAGGAAGTTGAGAGATAGTTATTCAGAAAACAAGTAAGTAGATGCTCACGAGTGTAGAACTCGCCCACACTATTGGATGATTCTGATAGTGTGTTGGCAGATATATACACGACGCGAGTTTCTGTTTGCATATCTGATAACTAAGGCATTTCCTACAGCCTCGAGAAACGGATAACAATCAGTTATTCGCGTTTTTGTTGTATATCTTTATCAATATTATAAACGGAGTATGCAGAAAAGCCATAAGTGAGTAAGCAGAATTAAAAGTTGCGCCCGGCACAAATTTAGGGTTACAATCTATGAAAAAGATTTTTTATACAATGATGGCTATGGCAGTTATGTGCTTTGTCAGTTGCACAGAAAAGAACGTGCCAAGTGATGAAGAAAAAAGTGGAGGTAGCAGCACAAAGACTGGGTCTATAAGTGCTAATATGGAAGATTATGTAGGAACTTGGAATGTGTCAACAGACGATACGGAGAAAGACGGAAAATTACTATGCGTACAACTGAGATCAGATAAGACTTGTATCTTTATATTGGAATTAAGTGATGAAGACGCTGCAGAATATAATGTTCAAAAAGGAGCAAAGGTCGCTTTTTTTGCGGATGAATGGTGGATAAAGAAAAATTCATATGGGGGAAAAGAGACCGTTAGTTTGGGATTTTCAGGGAAACATGAGGGATACTATACTGCATTTTATGGATATACTTATACTGTGAACAAGGTGGAGAAGAATAAACTGACACTTAGTTGGTATGAAGGTGGTGTAGGTGATATAATGACCTATTATACAAGAACTAATGACGGAACAATGGAACAACATTTGAGCGAGTGTTTTGATAATGGTAATGGAAACGAAGGAGGGGAAGAAGATAAAACACCTTCTATGAATATGACAGACTATGTTGGTACTTGGCTGTTCGAAGGAGATGCCAATCTTATGGGAATGATATGTATACAATTAAAGTCCGATGGTACGGGTACGTATTTTGACGGTGGATTTACTTATGGTAGTTGGAGTGTAACGAAAGACGTATGGGCAGAACAAGAATTTGTGAAACTTTATATAGAAGGTTCAAAAACGACTAACAATGGGAATAGTACTAATACTAGAAACATGTCGTATAGTATCAAAATTTTAGAAACGGAAAAAAATAAAATCAAAGCTTCCGATATAATATTCAATAATATTTTCTATCTAGTCAGAACGACTGAAGATGCCATAAATAACTATTCAGAGGAGTAGTTGGATTAAAGGAGTATGCCGATAGCCGAATATTAAAGTGGAGGCAAAAATAGTACATGTATAAAACTATGTGTTTGATTAAAAAACAAAAAAATGAAATCTCTCTTGAAAAATTATATGATAAAATTCGGGAGTCAAAAACAATGTATGAGGATGGGCAATATTATTGTCGTATTATGTTAGTACAAGGAACACAAACAACTCCTATAGCGTATCAAGGCATAGAGAAAGATGTAGATAGTGCAATAAATGCTATACCTATTAGATTAAAACAGGAGTTGGCTTTAACATCCCCTGCTTCAATAAGGTTTGAGTATATCCTTTATTCTGAAATAGGATCAATACCTCTCAAAAAGAACATGACTATACTATGGGAAGAGTATGTTGATGTTACAGATATTATTAAACAGAATGAAGCTTTTGTGGAAAACACGATTGAAAAAGCCAAGCAAGTAGTACCTAAAATGGAAGAAATTAAGATTCCAAACAAGTAATAACATGATTCAAAGCGCGGAGCAATGCCCCGCGCTTGATTTTTTTTGTATTTCAGGCGATTGTCAATCGCCGCTCTTATTCTCCCTTTTTCTTCCTATCGAACTCCTCTGCCGTAGCCGTAAAGAAGACATCGCCGCTGCTGTTAAGGGCGGTTTCGACGGAGTCTTGGACGACACCGATGATGAAGCCGACAGCGACCGCTTGCATGGCGACATCATTGCCGATACCGAAGAACGAGCAAGCCATAGGGATGAGCAGCAACGAACCGCCAGCAACACCCGAAGCGCCACAAGCACCGAAGGTAGCAATCACGCCTAACAAGAGCGCCGAAGCAAAGGTCACTTCCACGCCTACCGTGTGTGCGACAGCAAGGGCAAAGACCGTGATTGTCACCGCTGCACCGTCCATGTTGATCGTTGCACCGAGCGGAATGCTGACCGAATAGAAATCTTCGTCCAGCCCCATTCGTTTGCAGAGGTTCATGTTAATCGGTATGTTCGCTGCAGACGAGCGGGTGAAGAACGCATTGAGACCGCTCTCTTTGAGACAGGCAAAGAGCAGCGGGTACGGGTTCTTGCGCGTCAGCAGAAAAGCCAGCAAGGGATTGAAAACAAAAGCGTTAACCAACATACATCCCACAAGCAGCAACAGCAGATGTCCATATACGGTGAAGACCTCCATGCCACTTGCTGAAACCTCCGCATAAACCAGACCGAGAATACCGAAAGGCGCAAACTCGATGATCCATTTAACTACTTTGGAAATCACTTCCGCCAACTCATGCATGACCGCAACGGTCGAAGGACGTGCGATGAGACGGAGTGCAAAACCGATCAATACCGACCAGAACAGAATCGCCACATAATTAGCTTCGGCAATCGCGGTAACGGGATTCGTTAACATCCTCGTCAACATGTGCGTCAGGACCGCAGGCAGCGAACCTTCGGTCACTTCCATACTGCTCGTCTCACCCAACTGCAAGGTCACGGGAAACAGAAAACTGCCCACTACTGCACAAAGTGCCGCAATCAGGGTGCTGAGCAGATACAGACCGATCAACACCGCATAACGCGAACCATGCCCTTTGCCTGCCTTGGCAATCGCAGAAGTGACCAGCACCGCCACCAAAACAGGTGCAATCCCTTTTAGCGCCCCGACAAATAGCACTCCCAATATTCCGACACCTGTCCAGGAAGGTACCAAGAGCCCCAGCGCCGCACCGATGACCAGACCGATGAGAATGCGCAACATCAAACTGACATGCGTGTAACTTATGATTATACTTCTGAACTTTCCCATATCGGCCGCAAAGGTACAATTAATTTTCGAATTATGCAAAAGCGAGTTAAAATCACAGGATAATATATATAGTATATTATAAGGTCATGTGGGATGCTATAAAGTCAGGTTCCACTCAGGCAACTACCATGTATTTGTCTTAAGAGAGATATTTTCACCGACGCCATAAGTTCTATGCCATGGCACCGTTGACTTGTATCACTTGCCCGGAGACATAGGACGAAAGGTCACTTGCCAAGAAAAGGGCTACTTTCGCCACCTCTTCCGGTTCCCCACCCCTTCTCATAGGAATCATGGAAACGAACTGTTTGAGGGTGTCTTCACTCAACGCTTTGGTCATATCCGTAAGTATAAATCCCGGAGCGATCGCATTGGCGCGTATTCCTCGTCCGCCAAGTTCTTTCGCCACCGACTTCGTCAGAGCAATGATGCCTGCTTTCGATGCCGCATAATTGGCTTGCCCGGCATTGCCGTTGATTCCTACCACCGAGCTGAGCGAAATAATAGACCCGTTCCGCTGCTTCATCATAGCCGGTGTTACCGCGTGCGTAAAATTGAAAGCGGATTTAAGGTTCACCTGTATCACCCTGTCCCACTGTTCCTCTGTCATACGCACAAGGAGTGTGTCACGCGTGATACCTGCGTTATTCACCAGTATATCAATACGTCCGAAATCTGCGATGACCTGTTCCACTACGCTGTGAGCCGCGCCAAAATCGGAAGCGTCAGAGGCATAGAAATGCACCTTTACTCCCAATGCACTGATCTCTTCCTTCGTACTCTGCACTTGTTCATTGTACTCCAGATCGGTAAACGCTATATTGGCTCCCTCACGGGCAAAAGCGAGTGCAATCTGCTTGCCGATGCCACGGGCTGCACCCGTTATTAAGGCTGTTTTTCCTTCTAATAACATAAAACCATTTATCTTTTACTTGGTTATTTTCTCATTTTTATTCCTCGTCTATCGGGAACATACCTGTCGGATTCAGAATTGTATATTGGCTCATTTCCTCATTGGAGTCGAAGCCAATTCCTGTAATGATACTCTTCTCGCGCGTGATATGTATGACCGAATCAGAATAGACTCTGTGCGTCTTCTGATTCCAGTTCAGATTAGGCGTATCAAACTGTTCTCCTTTGCGGTTAAGCGCGTGCACGTTACCTTTGAGCACCCAAATCTGGGAGGACTCGTCATAATAGGCATAATCGGCCTTTAACGACGCCAGCACACTTAGATTGGCATCAAACTGCTCCAGATAGATTCCTTCCGGAAACTCCTGATAGGGAGGATTCGTCCTGTCAAAAATAAGCCATTGGGGTGCATTTATGCGGTAACGGGTAATGCCCGAATCGGAGATAAGTGTATTGACGCTGTCAGTTATCAATGCCGGTATTTGGTCACGAGAGTCAGTTTGAGGACTCTGTACGATTGAGCCACGACCACAAGAAAAGAAAAGTATAGCGAGCACCACAAGGACACCCGCTATAGATTCATTTTTTCTATGCGACAGGATTGTATTCACCAACTTATCGGATAGCCGTATTCTCGCCGATCCAACCGCCAACGAAATAGGTTGATCCGGAGAACTCGTTCGGAAGGTCGAAACGCTCCTCTTTGGTCGGGAAATACTTGCTGTAGGTATGGATGAACTCCGATGCTTGTGCCTCAACGGATGAATCCACCTGTTTTGCTTTTACGAATTTATCCACTGCTGCCCAGTAAACGGTCTTGTTCAAAATAACGCCTTTCGGGTCATTTCCAAAGAGACGGGTAGATGCGTAACACATACCGATGATGATGTAACAACGTCCCTGTCCTTTGTTGATTCCGAGACCATTAAGGGTACCGATAGAAGCCAGCGCATACTTGCGTGCTTCGGGGTAACGTCTGAGATTATTGAAGTAATAATATGCCACATTGTATTGATAATCAGCGACATCCTCCATCTCATCCTCTACCATCGCCAGTTTGATAGCCTGGTCATAATAAGCGATAGCCTGCTCATAGTCTCCTTTCTTCGCCGCCATAGAAGCGCATCCAGCTGCGGACTCTTGAGTTGGTTCCAGTTTGTGTGCTGCTTCGCATGCTGCGAAATAGACATCGCTCTCCGTGCAACGTACTCGTCTGTACAGTTTGGCTATCTTGGTCAGCATATCCCGATTGGAAAGATTATCATTGACTACAGCCGCATAGATCTCATCCAGTTTGGAGCAGTCTGCAGCACCCGAGATAGCGAAGATATTATCCACATAGTCTTTCTGTTTGCCGGCAATCTCGGCGTTCTTGTTGGTGTTGTCACCGGCTTGCTCGCCCAATGCATTGCTTGCCAACTCGTAGTCTGCAATGAACTGCTCGGCTTTGCCGTTCGGATCCTGTTTATAGAGCGCGTATGATACATCAACCAGTTTGACCAGCACCATCACTTTGCTCTTGGCACCCATTTCGGCAACCGATTTCTGCAAGCATTCACGCGCTTCGACTAACTTGGTATCACCGAAGAAATCCAAATAAGCCAAACCCTTTTCGCCCATGATATACTCTTTCGGGTATTTGGGGTCGTTACCGAAGAACCGGATACGCTTGTCTTGCATTTGGATAGCCAGATTGGCTAAACGCTCTTTCTCTGCAGGATCGGAAGCGGCTTGATAGAGTGCTTCAACGATTTTGGCGCCATCGGTATAGATAGACTTGTTGGCGTTCGGACACGTGGTATATACTTCCCACCAAGGTCCGTACGCATCTGCATACATCTTGTTCTTCACCGCCTCGTGGAAGAGGGAGATATTCATGATACACTCTTCGGTAATAACCGGTTCGGCTTCTTCCTCTACGGGAGCTGCTGCCTGAACAGGAACATCGTCACCGACTTTCTTCGGCTTCTTTGCGCATGCCAGCGCCGGTACGGCTGCTGCCAAAACAATTACAAGTAAACTTTTGATTTTCATAATGCTATAATTTTAATTTATACTAATTTTCTGTTCTTGAGTATTTTGAGAACTCTGATAACTCCTGCTTAACAACAACCGTGCCAAACTATAGTTTTCGTTTGAAGAACCATGTCTCATTGATAGCCGCATTGATGGTGAGTTTCAAATAATCCTCCTTAAGCAGTGCTCCCCTATGTCCGTACTCAACTGTGGCGTTGAACACTGTTCCGGCGTTTCGCAAGGGGAAGCCCACACCGATGGACACCTTGATTTCTTTGCCCTCCACATTCTTCTGATACGGGTCAGTAAGTTTGGCACCCAATCGCCAACATACACGCTCTACATAATTGCGTCCGTACGGGTTATGGCGATATTCGACACCTGCCGCATAAATTGCTCTCGAGCGAAGCGCCTGATTACTGAATGTTTGCACGCTACCCCAGCCCTGATACGTGTAATCAAATGCGAGTGTGAGACGTTGTTGCCAGGTATAGGACGCGCCTACTCCCCATTGCATCGGCACCTTCATGGCAGCACCTCCGCTTTGCACGGTATCTCCCCAACTTGTTTCCACCACCGTATATTTGCCACGCAACGGAAGTTGCGGTTCCCAGACAGCGCCCACGGCAAAAGCATCCTGATTGTCGAAAGTGTGGAACAACTGTGCCCCCACACGTGTACGCACACTGCTTACATTGAGCATACTGTACATCGCTACATCCTGCATGCCGGCTTCGGTAAAGGTCAGTGCACGATAGTTGGACACTTCGCCAAACATATAGTACACATTTGCGCCCACTGCAAACCAATCCATGATATTGAAACTCAAGCCGCCATACACCTCCGTTATACCTCCTTCGCCGGCATAAGTAGCCGAATAGTGGTAATCGGAGTTGATGGAATCACTCAGCGAGAAATTGTATCCTACCGACGAGAACGGCATAACACCGGCCGAAAAGGCTATATAATGCTTGTATATCGGGAATTGCAGGCTTATATATTCCAAGTTACCGTTTGCCCTGTTTCTGCGCCCTGAAGCGTCCACATAGGTAGTCCATAGTACACTACCCGCCAGGTCAAACATAAACGTGGTACTATCGCAACCTGTATAGGAGGCAGGCTGCAGGGGATTGATTGCCTTATTCGAGCGCATACCAATGCCTACTCCGCCCATACCCCGGAAGGTATTCGGCGTATCATCCCCCAAATCACCATACGCAAAGCGCGAATAGGGCGAACTGGTCATATTCTGCGCACCTGCAGCCAGAGCCAGACAGACAAAGATATATGTAACGAATAATTTCTTCATGTTCAATCAATCATGCAGCACGAATCTGCTATTGTAATCTATCAGGTACAACTATCGTGCCAAAGTTATTGCAACTGCTTTGTATTATAGAGTAATATCTGGTTCAATCCTATCAAAACGAGGTGTCGCTCGAAGCGCACGTCAGCCTGCAGACCATGCAAGATAAACGGTGCGTTACCCCCTGTAATGATTGTCTTGTAATGCGGTATTTGCTCTTGTAAATCACGCATATAGCCCTTAACCTCAAACACAACGCCTCTGATCACTCCCGCTGCTATTGCATCACGTGTATTACGTCCGAACAACGGCAACATCTCATTTTCCTCGGCTTCGACAAGCGGCAACTTTTTTGTCATCCGGTGCAAGATAGTGAACCGCATCTTGATACCGGGAGCGATATTTCCTCCCACGAACCCTCCAT
>ONQO01000075.1 GCA_900319995.1 uncultured Bacteroidales bacterium | reverse complement strand
ATCCGCCTTGGCGAATGTGCGGAATTGCGCATTTGCATTGATGAGACTGGAAGCAAGGAAAATGTCACTAAATCCGTCATCACTCATCTGCGCCGCATAATCTCCATCCTCCGGATCTCCCTCATAGTCTTCCGCCGTAACCACAAACACTTTACCGCTACCGTTGGTAGTAGTAGCCGGTTTTGCCGTCAGTCGTGCCCAGAAACCCATCGTCTCGGCTTCCTCCAGCGTCATACCGGACAGGTTAATTGCTTGCATGGTATTCACTCCGGCAAACAGCCCGAGGAGCACCATTGTCAATGATAAAACTTTTTTTCTCATGTTGTTGATTTTTAATTAATAATTGCGTTATGTTTATTATTCGATTTTTCCAATTGCAAATTGCGTTTAGTTTTCGTGCGCACACCCATACGTACAAGCACCTTTGCACAAAAAGCGTGCAAAGTTACAAAAAATTTTCCAAATAAACCGTTTTTTATATAATAAAAATGCAAATAATGTTCAATTTGCAAAGTCTATTTTGCAAACTACACATTTAAGGAGAAACACTAGCACTTTCTACGCATTTATTCCTCGCTGAAATGGACGAGTACGTGTCGGTAAGAATTGAAGATTTTGGACTTCGAAACGAAGCCTAAATAGTGCCTTTCGGCATCGACCACAGGCAGGTTCCACGCCCCTGTATCTTCGAAGGTCTCCATGACTTTTTCCATAGGCATATCAAAGCGCAGTATCGCTGCAGGTGAAGTCATTAACTGACTGACAGTAAAGCGTTTGTAAAGTCTCGGCTGGAACATAATATTACGCACTTCATCCAGCAGAAGAATGCCTTTCAGATGCCCGTCGTTGTCAATTACGGGGAAGATATTGCGCTTGCTGGCGGAGATGACCTGAACCAGTTGTCCGAGTGTCATTTCGGGAAAGACCGTCACGAAATCGGTTTCCAATACGCTGTCCATTTTCAGGAGCGTGAGCACGTTGCGGTCCTTGTTATGCGTGAGCAGTTCGCCTTTCTGCGCCAGACGCATGGCGTAGAGGGAATGAGGCTCGAAAAGCATAATGGTGAGATAAGAGATGACACTGACAATCATCAGCGGCATGAAGAGATGGTATCCGCCTGTCAGTTCGGCGATAAGGAAGATACCCGTCAGAGGAGCATGCATCACGCCGGACATCAGTCCCGCCATTCCCACCAGCGCAAAATTCGACTCAGGTACCGCTATGCCGGATACATTCATGATTCTCGCGGTGACGAAACCCACAATAGCTCCCATGAACAATGAGGGCGCGAAGATACCACCGACACCTCCTGCCCCGTTCGTCGCAACACTCGCAACAATTTTCAAAAGAATAATAGCGGCGAAATAGCCAATGATGATGAATTGAGGATTGAGAATTGAGGATTGAGAATTATTCTCCAACAAGGTCTGGAACGGGCTGTTATTGAGCGCCGTGAGACCGTCGCCGTTGATGAGTTGACGGATAACATCATACCCCTCTCCATAGAGCGGAGGAAAAAGAAAAATGAGTACACTCAGTATTGCGCCTCCTACCAGCAGTTTAAACCACATGTTGTTGATTTTGTGCTTCATCCACTGCTCCAGTCTATTCATTCCGCGCGTAAAATAGAGACTGACCAATCCGCAGACAGCCCCCAGGATGAGATACCACGGAATACGGTTCACGACAAAGGCCTCCGTCGTATCGAGCGGGAACATCGGGTCGGTACCGGTAAGGAGGTACGAGATAGCGGTAGCCGTGACGGAGGAGATAAGAAGAGGCGCCACAGAGGTCATGGTGAGATCCATCATCAGCACCTCCAGCGTAAAGACGAGTCCTGCAATAGGTGCCTTGAAAATACCTCCTATCGCGCCGGCAGCTCCACAACCGATCATGAGCATCATCGTCTTCTGGTCCAAACGGAATGTCTTAGCCAGATTGGAACCGATAGCAGCGCCGGTCAGCACAATCGGAGCCTCTGCACCGACCGAGCCTCCAAAACCGATGGTCAGTCCCGAGCCAACCACCGAGGACCACATGTTGTGCGCTTTGATAATGGATTTGCGCTGCGAAATAGCATAGAGAATCTTCGTTATTCCATGCGATATATCGTCCCTTACGACATATTTGACGAACAGCGCTGCGAGTGTTATTCCGATGACCGGTGTGATGAGATACCACCATGTATGACCACCGTCTATCAGTTGTGTCTCGACGAAGCGCTGGATGAGATGAATAAACGATTTGAGCAGTCCCGCAGCCGCTGCAGATAGCATGCCGACAAAGAACGACAGGAGGAGCACCAGATGCTTCTCGCTGATATGACGTTCCCGCCAATCTATGACATCGTCATAGAATTTTCTCATTTGATCATTTACGATTTGGTCATTTATTTAGGATAAATATCAGTTATCCCAACCTATACCTTTGTACTTGTCAAGATCCCATTCCTCCTCCACTTCATTGAGGTAGATGGTTTCTTCGCCTTCCCCTTCGTCATTTGCATTCGGGTCATTCTCTTTCTCCACGAGCGTGACATCAATCGGGGCATGGCTTATCTCGATGACCTGGTTCTGCTCTTTGTTGAGTTCCGTCCCTTCCTCATCCAGCCGCGGCAGATCACATTTGCTGATCGCCAGAATGCGTGCTTTGGTGAGCAGTTCGGGGTTGTACTGCTCCAGTTCGTGCAGAAGGATATTGTATTCTGCTGCTATATCCGGACTGGTAGCAGGAACCATGAACAGCAGTACGGCATTACGCTCTATATGCCGCAAGAATCTCAGTCCCAGTCCTTTCCCCTCGCTGGCTCCCTCGATGATACCAGGAATATCCGCCATACAGAACGATCGTCCGTCCCGATAAGAAACGATACCCAGTTGGGGAGTCAGTGTAGTGAAGGGATAGTCTGCAATCTCTGGTTTCGCCGCCGAGACGACACTGAGTAGCGTTGATTTGCCGGCATTGGGGAAACCGACCAGGCCGACATCCGCCAGCACTTTGAGTTGCATGATCACCGTACGCTCCTGAGCCGGTTCACCGGGCTGTGCGTATCGTGGAGCTTGATTGGTAGCCGTACGGAAATGCCAATTGCCCAGTCCGCCTCTGCCGCCTTTGAGCAGCACAATCCGTTCGTCATGCGCTTTGACCTCGCATATGAACTCCCCTGTCTCTCCGTCATACACCACGGTACCGCAGGGCACTTCGATGATTTTGTCCTCTCCGTCTTTTCCGAACGACCGGCTCTGTCCGCCTTTGCCGCCATCGGTAGCCATGATGTGTTTCTGATATTTGAGATGCAGCAGCGTCCAGAGATTCCGGTTTCCATGCAGAATCACGGAACCGCCCTTGCCGCCGTCACCGCCGTCCGGACCACCTTTCGGCAGATATTTCGCGCGATGGAGATGCATGCAACCGGCTCCGCCCTTTCCCGAGCGGCAGTATATCTTTACGTAATCAATG
The DNA here is from genome assembly GCA_900319995.1 of uncultured Bacteroidales bacterium. Lineage (GTDB taxonomy): Bacteria > Bacteroidota > Bacteroidia > Bacteroidales > Paludibacteraceae > Colicola. Next base: position 17,954 of record ONQO01000075.1, on the reverse strand, counting down.
AAATTGGTCATGGCTGTTGGCTATTGGCTGTTAGCTGTTGGCTGGTGGCTGTTAGCTGTTACGGCTAATGTTATTATCTATGATGCGCTTTATTTGCAGGAAAACATCGGGCACGGGATGGTTGCCGTTCACGGGACAATAGTTTCCGTGGTGCAGATAATAATGCGCGATGGGTTCAGTCTGGTTGTGATAAACGGCGATACGGTGACGGATCGTATTGAGGTTATCGTCCGCGCGACCGCTTACTTTTCCTCGTTCAATCAGACGCTGGATAAGCAGCTGCTCATCCACCATGAGGTCAATCATAATTGCCTCCATATGATATTTCTCCAGCAGTTTGGTCAGCGACTCAGCTTGGGATACAGTACGGGGATAGCCATCAAAAATTGTTCCTTTGCAATCCTCCGGCAGACCGGCAATATAGTTCTCTATCACGCCGTACATCATATCATCCGGCACCAGATTTCCCTTCGATATGATTGCTTCAATCTGTTTTCCCAGTTCGCTGCCGCTGGCTATCTCCCCGCGCAGTACATCACCCGTTGAGAGGTGTTTCAAACCGTAAGTCTTGCCGATAAATTCCGACTGTGTGCCCTTTCCGCTACCCGGGGCACCACACAAAATAATATTCAACATTATGTCAATTTTTGCTTTGGGCTGTTTGCCCTTAGCTAACTACTAAGGGCAAACAGCCGATATTACCTTTAATAAACAGACGCAAAACGAGTTGCCCCGTCCAGTATATGGGCAACTCGTTTGCTTGGATTGATTGCCAAATTAGAGAGCAAACTTTGCACCCGGTTTGATTTTAACAACCTTCTTTGCAGGAACCTCAACGATAGCGCCTGTACGCGGGTTTTTAGCCTTGCGTGCCGGTTTCTCTACAACTGCGATGTTAGCAAAGCCAACGAGCTGTACGCCTTCGCCTTTCTTAACTGCCTCAACTGCTGCCTCAAGAGCTGCGTCAAGAACTTTACCTGCCAATGCTTTCGAAACCTCAGCCTTTGCTGCAATGGCTTCAATAAGTGCTACTTTGTTCATAAATTTTGTGTGTTTAAAGTTATTAATAACGTTAATTAACAGTTCCACATTTGGAATACGCTTGCAAAATTAGTAAAAATTCTTCTATATACCAAATATTTTTGAAAAAAAAATGCTTTTTTCAGCAAAAAAGAGGTTTTTTTTGTTATTTTATAGCTTTTTTTGTGTATATATCAGTTTTTTTTAGTACTTTTGCAGCCGTTATGCGTAATATACCAACAGTGACTCGCTATCTGCTGATAGCCAATTTGATCGTTTTTCTCCTTACCGATATTTTGCAACGGTACGGATTGGATTTGAATGCACTTTGCGGACTTCATTATTACTCCGCTCAATCGTTTCATTGGTGGCAACCGGTGACATATATGTTCCTGCATGCCAATTTCAGCCATATCTTTTTTAATATGTTTGCGGTATGGATGTTTGCCCCGATGATAGAGCAGCAATGGGGGGCACGCCGCTTTGCGTTGTACTATCTTGTATGCGGATTAGGCGCAGCGTTTATTCAGGAAATGGTGTGGACGCTAATGCTGAACAATATGGCGTCCTCCTATGACTCAGCGTCAATAGCTTATCTGGCACACCAACTGAATACCATCGGAGCCTCCGGAGCGGTATTCGGTATTTTGCTTGCCTTCGGATGGTTGTATCCGGACATTCCGATGTTCATCTTCTTCATCCCCATTCCCATACGTGCGCGCGTGTTCATTATTATATACGCTGTCATCGAACTATTTGCCGGACTCGGTTCAGTTTTGCAGTTCACCGCCGACAATGTAGCCCATTTCGCCCATTTGGGAGGAATGCTCTTCGGATGGTTGCTCATTCTCTATTGGAAAAAGACCAACTGGCGGGAACCGGGCGAACTATGGACGAACCTGAGAAGCAAACTGGGCAAACACAGACGCTTGGACAGCACGGATGACAAAAACAAATTCGACAATTACCACTACCACAGAAGCGTGTAGGGGTTAAGACTTCTTTTCCTGCGCGTCCGTCATATGCAGACTCCGGCGCGCCGCAAGCAGAACGATTACAGCGGTGACGGCGGACAGCGTGTCGCTAATAGGTATCGCCCACCAAACACCATCCAATGGTTCGGCAAACAAGCCCGGTAACCACAATGCCAATGGAATGAGATAAAGCACCTGACGGGTCAGACTGAGGAAAATCGACTTGCCGGCTTTTCCGACGGACGTGAACAGGTTGCCCGTCACCATCTGGAACCCGATGATCAGCATTGTAGAGCATATGATACGCATCGGCTTAATGGTCGGGGCTATCAGCAGCGGGTCGACTGTGAAGATACGCGTCACGAAACCGGGAAAACACTCTCCGAGAACAAACATAACCGCCATAGCCCCCGTGGCATAGGCACAAGTGAGATAGAAAGACTTGAGTACGCGGTCATATCTCTTGGCGCCGTAGTTATACCCGGCTATAGGTTGCATTCCCTGATTGAAACCCATGACTATCATCGCAAACACAAACGTCAGACGGTTAATCACCCCGTAGGATGCTATCGCCATGTCTCCACCGAAATGTTTAAGCTGGTTATTGAGGATGATGACCACGAAACAATGCGCTATGTTGTACAGAAACGGCGATAATCCAATCGCTAACGAACGGCCCGTGATATGCCTGTTCAGACGCCATATACCCCGATGAAACCGGACTAATTCATTCTTGTCCATGAATTTGGTAATCTGCCAAACCACGGCGACAGCCTGACTGATAACCGTTGCCAATGCCGCTCCGCGAACCCCCATATCCAACGCAAAAATGAATATCGGGTCCAGAATAATGTTCACCACCACCGCCACGATTGTTGCTGTCATGGAAAAACGCGGATGTCCCGCTGATCGGAGCATCGCATTGAGACCAAAATAGATATGCGTAAGGATATTGCCGTAGAGGATAATCTCCATATAATCATGTGCATAGCCGATGGTGTCTTCGCTTGCGCCGAAAGCCATCAGGATAGGATCCAACCATATCAAACCCGCCACCATGACGATGGAAGAGAGGATGATATTGAGTACAATCACATTGCCCAGAACCCTGTTCGCACGTTCATAGTCTTTCTCGCCCAAATAGATCGCCAGCAAGGAAGAAGCACCTACTCCCACCAAACTGCCAAAAGCGGCACATATATCCATGAATGGTTTCGCCACCGTCAGCGCGCCGAATGCCAGAGACCCGCAACCGCGACCGATATAGATACTGTCCACTATGTTGTATAGCGAACTGGCAGTCATCGCAATGATGGCCGGAAGTGCGTATTGGAACAATAGTTTGTGAACCGGTGCAGAACTGAGTTCGGTAGTCTTGGACATAGAGAAGTGGTCAGTTATCGGAAATCAGTTGTCAGAAATCAATTGTCAGCCAATCTTCGGGCTATTTCGGCAAATATCGCAGCCGCAGGATGACCGCTCTGCAGAGTTATCGGTGTCCCTTCGTCTCCGCTTTCGCGTATCGACTGAACAAGCGGAATCTGCCCCAACAGAGGGATATGAAGTTCTTCGGCAAGGGCTTTGCCACCGTCTTTGCCGAAGATATAATATTTGTTCTCAGGCAGTTCGGCAGGCGTGAACCATGCCATATTCTCTATCAGCCCTGCTACCGGCACATTCACTTTCTCATTGCGGAACATCTCCACTCCTTTGCGCGCGTCCACCAGCGCCACCGGTTGCGGCGTCGTGACAACTATGACTCCCGTCAGATGCAACTCGGCGATAAGCGTCAGGTGGATGTCACTCGTACCGGGAGGAAGGTCTATCAGAAAATAGTCCAGCGCGCCCCAATGGGCGTCCTCTATGAGTTGTTTGATGGCATTGGAGGCCATTCCGCCACGCCAGATAACCGCCTGCTCGGGACTGACGAAAAAACCGATGGATAACATCTTCACACCGTATTGCTCTATCGGCTCGATGAGCGTACGACCGTTCTCCTCCACGGAATACGGACGGCAGTCCTCCGTATGGAACATCTTAGGCATAGACGGACCGTGTATATCGGCATCGAGCAACCCCACCCTGTAGCTGGCTTGCGCAAGCGCTACCGCCAGATTGGCGGTCACAGTTGATTTTCCTACGCCGCCTTTGCCGCTGTGAATAGCGAGGATATGTTTCGCTGCTATCTTTGGACTTTCTTCTTTGGACTTTGGATTCTCCACTCTGTACTTTGTGTGAATATGCGCGGTGACGTTCGGGTCAATATAGGTCTGCAACGCCGCCTCGGATGCCTTAACCACCGATTTTATGAACGGGTCGTTGTCTTTCTGGAAGATAAGAGAGAAAGACACCTCGAAACCGGAAATGCGGATGTCGTCTTCCAACATGCCGCTTTCTATCAAATCCTTGCCCGTACCGGGGTAGCGTACGTGACGCAACGCGTCTATTATCTGCTGTGGATACATTGCTTCGTTTTGTGTTTGGCCATTTGCCTTTTTTCATTTGCGGGCGCAAAGGTACAAAAAAAATCCCATATACACAAACATTTTATCGGATTTTTCTTGCATATCTCAAAAAAAAGCAGTAATTTTGCAGCGATTTTTGGAATGAACAAATAGTAAATGAATAAACAAACTAATACATGGCAAATTATCAGAAACTGACTCCTCGCAGCGAGGATTACTCCAAATGGTACAACGAGTTGGTCGTGAAGGCTGACTTGGCTGAGCAAAGCGCCGTACGCGGATGTATGGTCATCAAACCGTATGGCTATGCCATATGGGAAACTATTCAGGCGGAACTGGACCGCCGCTTCAAAGAGAAAGGGGTAAAGAACGCCTACTTCCCGCTTCTTATACCCAAATCCTTCCTCAGCCGGGAGGCGGAGCATGTAGAAGGATTCGCCAAAGAGTGCGCCGTCGTTACACACCACCGTCTCATGAACGATCCCGACGGGAAAGGGGTAGTAGTGGACCCGAACGCCAGACTCGAAGAAGAACTGATTATACGTCCGACTTCGGAAACCATCATCTGGAGCACCTACAAAAACTGGATTTCGTCCTATCGCGACCTGCCTATTCTCTGCAACCAGTGGTGTAACGTCATGCGGTGGGAGATGCGTACACGTCTCTTCCTCCGTACAGCGGAGTTCCTTTGGCAGGAAGGCCATACGGCACATGCCACCAAAGAGGAGGCAGAAGATTACGCAAGACAGATGTTGGACGTCTATGCCGATTTCGCAGAGAATGTGATGGCTATACCGGTGGTCAAAGGAGTCAAGAGCCCGAACGAGCGTTTCGCCGGTGCTCTCAACACCTACTGCATCGAAGCGATGATGCAGGACGGAAAAGCGTTGCAGGCGGGCACAAGCCATTTCCTCGGACAAAACTTCGCCAAGAGTTTTGACGTGCAGTTCCTGAACAAAGAAAACAAATATGAGTATGTTTGGGCTACGTCATGGGGCGTTTCGACACGTCTGATGGGGGCGCTCATCATGACGCACTCCGATGATAACGGACTGGTTCTGCCGCCACATCTGGCGCCAATTCAGGTCGTTATTGTGCCTATCTTCAAGAAACAGGAAGACCTCGACAAACTGATGGTCAAACTCAACCCGATTGCCGATGAACTGAAAGCACTCGGCATACGCGTCAAAGTGGATACCGACGAGAAATATACACCGGGATACAAGTTCGCGGATTATGAACTCAAAGGTGTGCCGGTTCGTCTGGCTATGGGAGGCCGCGATTTGGAGAACGGAACCATCGAGATTGCACGTCGGGATACACAGACAAAAGAGACCATTTCTCTCGATGGAATCGCGGAAAATGTGAAGAATCTGTTGGAGGAAATCCAGAAAAATCTGCTGCAAAAAGCCCTCGATTTCCGTATCGCCAACACGCGCGAAGTGAATAGCTACGACGAGTTCAAAGAGGAACTGAAGAAAGGCGGATTCCTGTTGGCACACTGGGATGGTACGCCGGAGACTGAGCAGCGCATCAAGGATGAGACCAAGGCTACCATCCGTTGCATCCCGTTGGCAGACCTGCCGGGACACCACAACGAACCCGGTGCGTGCATGGTCACCGGCAAACCATCCGCCGGACGAGTCGTCTTTGCACTCAATTACTAACCTACGGAATAGCATTGCTGAAAATGCTGACAGAATACCAACATAGCCGCCCGTAAGAGCGGCTTTGTTTTAGATTTTTCAATAAGCTTGCAAATAAAAGTGATTTTTTTGCTCTATTCTTTGCATATATGGATTAAAAGCAGTAATTTTGCAGCGCCAAACAGTTTTGGCACAGTATTTGACAGCATCGCATAGGATGAAACGATGGATAAGCATATTCCTTCTTGTTGCAGCATGCGGCTTGACACATGCCGCCAAATTGCAAAAGATCTCTTTACCGGCAAAAGAGATTCGTAATGTATTGGATTCCTGCATGCTGCGCATTGAGAACGGTGACACGATATATATGGCATGGATGCACGATGTGTACATCTATCCGCCCATGAAATTCAAGAACAAAAAACAGGAGAAATTCTATTGGCGGACCGTGAGAGACGTCAAGAAATGTTTGCCTTATGCCAAAATGATTACCAAAGATATGGAATATGCGGATGCCGAACTCGTCAAACTGCAGGATGACAAAGCTCGACGCAAATGGTGGAGGCGGTTTGAACGACAACTATTCAAAAAATACGAAAAGGATTTCCGCGATATGTATGCCTCACAAGGGATGATGCTCATGAAACTGATGGACCGCGAAACAGACAAAACGAGTTACGAACTGATCAAGCAATACAAAGGAAAAGCCGCTGCTAATTTCTGGCAGTTTGTCGCCAAACTGTTCCGAAACGACCTGAAAGAGGAATACGACGCGGACGACAAAGACAAAATCATCGAACGCGTCATCAATCTGGTAGAAGCCGGAGAACTGTAAAAGGTGCATAAAAACGCTCTTCGGGGCGTTTTTTTTTGCATATATAAAAAAAAAGCAGTAACTTTGCACCCGATTTTGGAATTAATAAAATTATAACGATATGAAAGCATTATTAATGATTTTGGACGGCTGGGGCATCGGTAACAAGAGTAAAGCCGATGTCATCAGCGTAACGCCAACGCCGCATTGGGATGCGCTGTTGGCTAAATATCCGCATTCGCAGTTGCAGGCAAGCGGGGAGAATGTAGGACTCCCGGATGGACAAATGGGGAACTCCGAAGTGGGACACCTCAATATCGGCGCAGGAAGGGTCGTTTATCAGGACCTCGTGAAAATCAACCGATCCATCCGCGACAACTCCATCATGCAGAATCCGGAGATTGTGGCTGCATTCAAAACAGCGCAGAAGGAAGGAAAAAAACTGCATATCATGGGATTATGCTCCAACGGAGGAGTACACAGTTCGCTCGACCATCTGTTCAAATTGGTCGAAATTGCCAAGGAATACGGTGTGGCTGACAAGACCTTCGTACACTGTTTCATGGACGGACGTGACACCGACCCGCGAAGCGGAAAAGGATTCATTGCGGACCTGCAACAAGTTTGCGACAGGACCGGTGCGCACATAGCATCCATCATCGGACGTTTCTACGCCATGGACCGCGATAAACGATGGGAACGTATCAAGATTGCTTATGACCAACTCGTCAACGGTGAAGGACGCCAGGAAACGGATATGGTGGCAGCCGTACAAGGGTGCTATGACCGCCATACGGAGGAACACAAAGATACCGACGAGTTCATGGAGCCGCTGGTGAATGTCAACTGCGACGGACGTATTACGGACGGAGACGTGGTCATCTTCTTCAATTACCGCAATGACCGCGCCAAAGAAATCACTATCGTCCTCACACAGCAGGATATGCCGGAACACGGAATGAAGACTATCCCCGGATTGCATTACTGCTGCATGACTCCCTATGACAGTTCGTTCCAAGGACTGCATATTCTCTTCCCAAAAGAGAATGTGGAGAACACCTTGGGCGAAGTGGTTAGTAAATTGGGACTCAAACAGTTACGCATCGCCGAAACGGAGAAATTCGCACACGTCACTTTCTTCTTCAACGGCGGACGCGAAGCCGAGTATCCGGGTGAGGAGCGTATTTTGATCCCCAGTCCCAAAGTGCCCACCTATGACATGAAACCGGAGATGTCCGCGCCGGAAGTGACAGAGGCATTAATAGAAGCTATCAAAACGCAGAAGTTCGACTATATCACACTCAATTTTGCAAACGGAGACATGGTCGGGCATACCGGTGTCTATGAGGCAATTGAGAAAGCCGTCCGCACTATTGATGACTGCTCACACCGCGTCATCGAAGCCGCTTTGGACAATGGATACGAAATTATCGTCATTGCCGACCACGGCAACTGCGACAATGCCATCAATGCGGATGGAACTCCGAATACCGCACATTCGCTCAACCCCGTGCCTTTCATCTATATTAGTAAGGAACACACGGACGCACACGTGGAGAACGGTATCCTCGCCGATGTCGCTCCGTCTCTCTGTCACATCATGGGCATCGCCCAGCCCGCAGAGATGACCGGCCACAACCTGATCAAAGATTGAACATCAATCTAACCTAAAAATCACGTTTCATTCCTATATTGAACCGTATCAAATGAATGTTTCCTTTTTCTCGATGAAAGGGGAAACATTTTTTGTATTTGTCCCGCAACATCGCCCCTCGTCCTTCTCTCTCTCGTTCCTCATCCCCTCTCTCACTCCCTCACTCTCTCAACTACGACCAATTACCTGCCAATTACGAGAGATTTACCTGACAATCCTAGACTTTACTCCTGACATCTACCTTACATCTACCTGACCTCATAAGTCCAGAAACGTCGTCTATTAGGTCGGATGTCATCCGACAATAAATTTTGACATGACACAGTTGACACACTTGGCACACTTTTAGGATTGACAAGGACTGAGAGTGTGCCAACTGTGTCATCCTATTTTTCGATATGTACCATAGTTAAGGGAACTTTATGTTGTAAATCACATGTTGCAAAATTCATTTTTTGTGCATTTGTATGCTTTTAAATTTTTTTATTCAGAAAAAATATTGTACCTTTGCGCTCTAAAAAATACAAAATTCGTCATTTAATTATGCGCATAAAATTAAATGTAGAATTTTTGAAGTGCCATTAATATACAAAAAAGATATGAAACTTTTATATATATTGAATCACATGAATAGAACAAATCTAACGATTCTTCACAACAGAGCCAATCTAAACCTCTTCCGCTATGCAACGATGGTAGTTGTGTTATTGTTTGCGTTCGGATATAGTGATGCTTGGGCTTCTTCCGATTATGCCCGCGGGTTTGCAAAAGTATCTTCGTCTTCTCCTTCCGGAAAGGGTAAGGTATATGTTGCCTATACCTCAGAAGGAGGCACGCAACCGGCTACGCCTGCTGCAAGTAGTAGTAACTGGAAGACATCCGAAGCATCCGCACAAGCTGAAGGTACCAAGACTACCTTTGATTTCTACTATTATTCCTTACCAACGTCCGGTTATGCTTTGGAAGGTTGGTCGGAGGTAGATGGCGCTTCGGACTATTCTAATAATGCGGTTGCCAAATATAGTATCAAAACCAGCGAGAGTTCATTAAATGATGCCTATACGGATGTAACGCTATATGCGCATTTTGTGCCGAACCCTAACGTCACAGTTACATTCTTGACCCCAGACCCCAAATGCACCTATACTGTACAATGCGACGGAGCGGGTGTGGCTGTCGGCTCTTCCAAAACAACCAATAAATCCTTCAACCTTGCCATTACGGTTAATGATGCCAACTACAAGTTATTAGGCTGGTACACAACGACAGACGGAGGTTCAACCAAGTCTTACTTCAGTCCGAATACTACTTTTACCAACAAATATTTTCCTCAGACCTGTTCTGTCGGAGTTGATTTAGAGCAACAAGCAGATAGTGCTTGTGAGTGATGGTATGCTGGATGTCGGCAATTATACTATCAGTAGCGGAAACACCCTACTCATTCCCCACACGATTGGTTCTACTTTTGTCAATGCAAAAAGTGTGGTAAATGCGCCTTATATTGTAAAAACGGCATCCCCTCTATCGGCTTTTAGAAAACTAACGCTACAAAACGGTGTGAATATTACGGTCAATGGTACGCTTTGTGTTGCCGGAAAAATGATGGCTTCCGGTGGAGGTAAGGCTTCGGCATACCCTACAGGAGAAGTCGGAATGATTGATATGAGCAACGGAGGTAATATCACGCTGAATGGTACGCTTTTTTGCTGGGGATTTATCAAAGGACAGGATATGGACCAAGGTAATAACACCTCCGGATGCGGAACAATTACCGCCAATAATGGTGCTACCGTTTGGGAAGGATTTGCTACCGGTGACTGGCGTGGAGGTACCGCCAGTAGTACCATATACAGCAATGCAAGTTCTTGGAAATTCTTCCCATTCCAGAGTTATACGATACAGAATATCGAAGTACCTGTTACCTACAATTATGGCTCGACCCTATCGAACTATATGAGTATTTCTGGAGATGGTCAGGTATATAATGGAACTTTTTCTTTGGTGGGAAGTACATCAGGCAAGGTATTATTCTTGCTCAAAGATTCCGGTTCTAAACTAAAGAAATGGTATAATCCTCAAACCGACCTTGTATGTTATGAGATGTCCGGTACTACTCAGCTGGATGCATTAAATGTGGATGCAGCTGGAGAGACCGTCAGTTCATCGGATTACAATCTTCCGATCTCCACCAGTATGCACCTTATCCTCGCCAGTTCCACTTCTATCAGCAAACCGGTGGAGATACAAGCCGGTGCTGTGATTGAAGTAAAGAATGGTGCAACGGTAACGTGTTCGTCCAATGTGTATATCTTCGATAAAGACCAATGGGGAGAGTACTGCAATTCAAAATACTATTACACAATGTCCAATCTCACAAGTCATAAAGATAGAGGGAATGGTACATCCAACGAAATGATTGATGATGCCAAAATGATTATTGATGGCACATTAAACGTAACCGGCAAGTTGTATACCACCACCAGTGGCGCAGATATCATGGGTAACGGAGGCGGAAAAATCACTTTCGGCTCCTCTTTGGGTTCATCTACGAATATTGTGATGTGTACCGGTGTTGCTACCAACGAAAACGTCCCCATCAACCAAGCATGCTTGCATAATGAGGACGATTCCTATACGAAAGCAATCGCTTCCACCACCTTCCATAATGTGAATGGTCGCTGGTTTAAGGCGGCTTCTAAAGACGAAAAAGCCAATCATACTTATGATTTTACGTATATCAGTAGTGGTGCAGTTAGCGGAACCGGTGGTAACAATACCACAACGCCTGCGGTATATTCCAATGACAAGTCCGGTTTGGTGGCCTGCATGAAATGGGCGAATGTGACAGCCGATGCATGCGATAATTGGTGGCAAGGACAAGGTGCACAAGCAACATGGTTCTATAATTGGACGGAAAATAGTGAATGGCATCAATTCATTCCAACCGAGATTGATAATGTATATAGTGCCTCCAATAACAAACTTTATGAGAAATCTTCTTGCACATGGGGAGAGATAGGCGAAACGGATGAGGATTGTCTTTATACGATTGCGGGGGTGAAGAAGGCATTGGTGGACGGACATTTTATTGCCCTTGAGGCGAACAACAACGACCCAGCTTTCCACCTTGCATCAGATGCTACGAAATATTACCTTTGTTTTGGCGGATGTAACTGGCACGAAGCAATCAAATATGAAGGTGAAAACAAAGCCTATATTGTGGACGGAGGTAATTATATCTGGTATGATGAAGCATGGCTCAATGTGCAACGTCAAGAACCATTCTTCTATACCTTAGATGCATCTAATGCACAGGTTTGCTATGAATATGTCAATGGTAATTGGCAGATTGCTTTGCCGTATGTACGTGTTACATGTCCTACCGAGCCGGACCGCTATCTATACTTCTTTAACGAAGCACTGACGGTCGCATCGGCTAAAAAGAATGCAACCATCACTATCCTACGTGACATCCCGGATGTTAAAACTGCCGGCGTCTTTACCGGTGTTAATACAACATGTACGCTTGATTTAAACGGACATACTGTAACAGGTAGCATTAACAATCTGCTGACAATCAATGCTTCCGGATCCAACTTCACCATTACCGATAATACTGCAGAGAAAGAAGGAAAACTCAGCATGGAGTTTGCGTTAAACAACACACGGTACTATACGTTATATGTACAAAAAGGAACAGTGATTTTGGAAAATGGTACGATTGAGGCTACAAATATACTGCCATACAACAAATCTACTACCCCAAAGCCATTAGTCGGAGGTGTCAACGTAGCTGCCGGTACCACCTTCACGATGAACGGAGGTAATTTGATCGTTACTGCACCATATAATCCTATTGGTATCAATAGTGCCGGTAGTGCAACCGTTGCAACGACCGTAAATATCAATACCGGTAGTACCATTGATGTAACAGCAACCACCATTGACTCTCCATACGGTTTCTATGGTTATGCAACCATCAATTTCAACGGCGGTACAATGGATGTAACCGCTACCAAATCTACTAAAGCGTACGGTTTTCATGTGTTGGCTTATTACAAATCCGCTACCAATAATTATGTCGGAACGCTTAATTTGAAAGGTGGAACAGTAACCGTTAAGTCGCAAGGAGGAACGGCCTATGGTATTCAAGTGAATAGAGCATTGGTTTATGATACTAACGAGCCTCGAAATATCACGAAGCAATATTTGGCCAAAGCAAATATCTCTGGCGGAGAACTGAATGTGATTACACCTACCAAAACCACAGCTATCGGTATTTCTACGCAGGGTGATGTGGATTTTTACGGAGGAACCATCAACGTAACTCCTGCTACTACTACGGCTTACGGTGTGCGTATCTATTCGGGAGAGACAAAGATTCGTAATACGGCACAACTCAATGTAACGGCTACAGGTACCGCATATGGTGTGCGCGTCGCAGAAGAAGCACCAACAACAGCCGGTTTGGTATATAGAGGCACGCTTACGATGAGCGGAGGAAAGATTACCGTGAATACCACCTCAAGTACAAATGCATACGGAGTGTTTGTGGGCGGTATAACATTAGCCAACTCTACCACCAACGCAAGCAATTCAAAATCATATGCAGGCAACTATGCTTCATTCGGTACCGCCAATATATCCGGAGGAGAAATTGATGTGTCGGGAAAGACGACCAAAGTATATGATGTATTTGTAAAGGCAGCCGTTGCCGAATCTGGATCTGAAGGATATGCAACTGCCTATTCGACACCCAACTGCACCATCACAGGAGGAAAATATAAGTTGCAAAGTCTTACCAATGCAACAACAGAAGTAGCATTTACTAACGATGCCGCTACTACCACCAATTACAAAATATCCGCCGGATACTACAACGATAATGTCAATCTGGAAAACTATGCCGCTTCTCCGAAACATGTAGTGACACTTACAGACGCAGATGTCAACTATCCGGAATATTCATATAAGGTGGCAGAGGCCTATAATGTAACTTTCAAGAACGGAGATGCAACCTTGCAATCCTCCTATCAAGAAAATGGTAAAACACCAGTGTACTTAGGCGAAACACCTACCAAAGCAAGTACAACAACAGAGTCGTATATCTTTGACGGTTGGTCTACTTCGAATGGTGGCTCTCTTATTAGTCCGCTACCAAATGTGACTTCTGCAGGGGCAACCTATTATGCTCACTATAATACTACAGCACTCAAATACATCGTTTCTTTGGATGCCTTCACCAACGGTGGTAATTGCGGAACCGACAAGATTTATGTAGAACCCGGTGCTGCGGTAGGAACTCTGCCGGAGGCCACAAAAACAGGTCATACCTTTAACGGTTGGTACACGGCAGCAGCCGGTGGCACTAAATTAGAAAGCACCACTACTATTTCTGCCGATGGCACGTACTATGCGCAATTTGCGGTGAATAACTATACGCTCACTTGGGTATTGGATGGCGGCAAAGTGAGTACAGCCGGAAAATACGGTAGTACTTCATGGCCGGCAAAGAATGCTACAGGCACGCCAAGTAAGTCTATTCCATATGCTTCCACGCTTACTGCGCCGGTGGTGACAAAAACAGGTTATACATTCAGTAAATGGAGTCCGCTCATTGCCGGTACCATGCCCGCAGAGGCAACAACCTATACTGCTATCTGGCTACCGAATAGTAGTACCGTCTATACAGTAAAACATTACCAACAAAACGTAGATGGAACCTATCCTACCACTCCGTTTGAAACAGAGTCGCTGACTGGAACAACAGCAACGTCCGTAACACCGGAAACGAAAACCTATGATGGATTCATCTCTCCGGCTACGCAGACAAAGACGATTGCGGCAGATGGCAAAATGGTGGTTGAGTATCAATATGCCCGCAGGCATTATACCTTCACGTTGGATGCCGCCACGAATGGTGGTACAAGTGACGTGCCTTCGATTGAAGTAATCCACGGTGCAACAATAGGTACCGTACCTCCTGATGCACAGAAAGGATGCAATGATTTCACAGGTTGGTTCACTAAACCGGTCGGCGGTGTTAAAGTCACTTCTTCGTTCGTCATCGAGTATGATATGAAAAAACTCTATGCGCAGTTCTCTGATGATGTGCGCACGTATCCTATTATATATAACGCAGGTGCGCACGGTACAGGTTCAATAGCTGCTGGCATTAAGACTTGCGGCGAGAACGCCACCTTGTCCGGTAGCACGTTTACGCGCACTGGTTATACACAAACAGGCTGGAGCCTGACCGATGGCGGCGAAAAAACTTATGACCTCGGCGGTACATATACTGCCAATGCAGCACTGACACTCTATCCGTTCTGGACTGTCAATCAATATACCATCTCGTTTGATAGCAATGGTGGTTCGGAAGTTGGGGATATCAAACAGGATTACAACTCATCAGTTTCCGCTCCTGCTGATCCGACCAAGACAGGTTATACATTCTCCTGTTGGCTTCCCGCTATACCGGGCACGATGCCGGCAGAAAACATGGAGTGTGTGGCTCAGTGGACGATTAATCAATACACCATCACGTTTGATAGCAAGGGTGGTTCGGAAGTGGAGGAAATTACACAAGATTATAACTCATCTGTTTCCGCTCCTGCCGCCCCGACAAAAACAGGTTACACCTTTGCCGGTTGGGTTCCTGCAGTGCCGGCTACTATGCCTGTTGATGGCGCAACTTGTGTTGCTCAGTGGACTCCGAACACGAATACACTGTATGTTGTGAAACACTATCAGCAGAATTTGGACGGCACGTATCCTTCCGAGCCAACCGATACAGACAATGAAACAGGTACGACAGATACAGAGGTAACACCAACAGTGAAGAGTTACGCCGGCTTTACAGCTCCAAGTACGCAGACAGTAACCATCCTACCAGACGGCTCGCGCGTTGTAACCTATCAATACACGCGTAATAGTTACACATTAACTTGGAACCTGGACGGAGGTTCTGTCTCGGTAGCAGGTACACCTGCCGGTTCCGTCAAGTACGGTGCTGCATTGACAGCTCCGACAGTAACCAAGAACGGCTATACGTTCAATAGTTGGAGTCCTTCCGCTCCGGCGGCTACGATGCCTGCTGCGGACGCAACCTACACGGCTACGTGGACAGTGAACAGTTATATAATCCGCTTCTTGAACTATGACGGTTCGGAATTACAGAGTTCTCCTGTTAACTTTGGCGAGACACCTGTTTATTCGGGTAGCACGCCGACCAAACCAGCGGATGAGACATACACCTATACGTTTACTGGCTGGTCACCGGCTATTGCTGCTGTTAGTGAAACTCAGGATTATACCGCACAATTCAGCCAGACACAGAACGTTGCTTCTGTAAAGGTAGGTAGTGCAGTTCCTTCCTATTATACAGATTTCGCTGATGCATGGGAAGCAATCAATTCTGCAACCGGTGAGGTTACCTTGAAACTCTTCAAAGATGTATCTGGCATCGCTACCTCTTTGGCTTATACTAATGCGCAGAACTGTACGTTGGACTTGAACAATCATACACTTTCGGGGACAGTGACCAAGTTAATTAACATAAATGCTGCAGGCAAGACATTTACCATCGACGATAGTAGTGATGATAAAGGTGGTAAGATATCTATGATTACCAGCGCAAACGCGCGTGTCTATAGCCTCTATATTACGGCGGGAACGGTGAATCTGAAGCATGGTACGATATATAGCCAAAACACCCATAAATACTCTTCAGCATCTGCCAATAAGAGTTCTGCGGCAACAGCCGTCTATGTAACTAAAAGCCAGAAGTTTATTATGGACGATGGTACAGTAGAGAGCGAGGCGCAGCATGCATCGTATGCCATCTTTGCTGATAAAGCCGGTACTACAACGATTACGATTAATGGTGGACTGGTAAAAGGACATACAAACAAAAGTACAACTGCTGCGGGTATATATACCTATGCGAAAGGCTTGACTGTTAACGGCGGACGCATAGTAGGACATGCATATACAACTACCGCATATGGTATTTTCCTATATGGAGGAAATGCCACTTTGAATGGCGGTACCATTGAAGCTACGAATGATACAACTAATAATGCCGGAACGACCACCACGTATGGTGTGTATGTGCGATATTCTTCAAGTACATATAAAGGTGTTTTGACAGTTCCTTCTACCTCTACGGTTAGTGTCTTGGCTAAATCAAGGACAACAACTGCTTGTGCTGTTTATGTTTATGCTTCATCAACAGGTAGTACGATAGCTGGCGGCACATTTACTGCCAAGGCAAAAACAAGTACAACGGCGCAAGGTATCAATTCTGCCGGAAATATAACAGTTTCCGGAGGTACATTTAATGTATCTGCAGCTACAACAACTTCTGCTCTCACGACGTGGCCATGCGGTATTTATGCTACCAGAGGAACGGTTACCGTCAATGATAATCCTACATTCAATGTGACTTCTGGTACCTCAAGAGCCTTTGGCGTATTTGCGTATGGAACTATCGGTGCAAAGGGAACTGGTAAATATCCTGGAACGATTAAGATTAATGGCGGCACATTTAATGTAACCACTACCACTACAACAGCCTATGGTGCCTACGCCGGGCTATTGGGCAAGAATATTATACAAAAAACAGAAAATGCAGGTGATACCATTTTCGGTCAGCACTACATGCAGGGGATCATATCTATCACGAACGGAACCTTTAATGTGAAAGCTACGACAAATACTGCATACGGAATCGCCGTTGCTGCAGCAAACACCGAATCTGGAGCAGTTGGGACAACCGTTCGTACTCCAACCGCTACCATTACCGGTGGTAAGTTCAAAGTGACTGGTACTTCCAAGACATATGCTGTGAATACTTCCGCAGCCAATACTGCTTTGGTCGTAGAGGGCGGATGGTATAATATACAAACGAACCTCTCAAGTTATGTAGCTCCGACGAAGTCCTGCAACTACCATGTGCTTCCTTTGGAAGGTGAGTCGCCTTATCTCTACGAAGTAGCGGAGGCTTACACCCTGACATGGAACCTGGATGGCGGTACGGTAACGGCTGCCGGAACAGGTGCGGCGGTAGATGCAACCGGTACGCCGAACAGTGTTGTGAAGAAGGGCGCATCCGTCACCGCTCCTACGGTAACGAAGCCCGGTTATACCTTCGCGGCTTGGAGTCCTGCTGTTGCGGCTACGATGCCTTCGGAAAACACGACCTACACGGCTACGTGGACACCGGTAGCATTGCTGACCTTTGTCAATCCGGGCGTTTGGAGTGATCCCGCCAACTGGGAACCGGCATGCGTACCGACAGCGGCACACGATGTCTATATCCTCAAACCGTGTAGCGTGGATATAGAGCATGCTGCCGCCAAGAGCATCGTGCTTGACCAG
>ONQO01000053.1 GCA_900319995.1 uncultured Bacteroidales bacterium | reverse complement strand
AGCTCGTTGCCTTCCAGAAAGCGATTGTTGCCGAAATGGATACAGAGTACGAGTTTGCCGGTTTGTACGACTTGAGGCTGAGAGCAAGTCAAATGGGAAACGGGAAACGGGAAATGAGAAATGAACCTTTGGTTCATGTTCCTGAATATCTATATTATGAGGTAGAGACGGATACGCGAAAGAGCGGAGAGAAGTTATTCGACTATGTGGATCCGCGAAACAGACAAGTACAGGTAGAGATGGAAGTGTGTGTGACCTCGTACCTCAAACGTATCGGCGCGTACTTGAAGCCTGGTGTGTACAAGGAACTTCCCCCAGCCGGGCACTTCCCGGTAACGGCCAGTGTTATCATTCCTTGTAAAAACCGCGCGCGCACGATAAGCGATGCTATTTTGAGTGCGCTGAACCAGAAAGTGCGCGAAGACTATTCGTTCAACGTCATTGTGGTGGACGACAACTCCACTGACGGCACCAAAGAGAAGATAGCACAGATCAGTCGTCAATATTCGGAACTGATTGTCATTGACCAAGATAAATCCTGGCATGCCATCGGCGGCAATTGGAACATGGCTATCCATGACCCTCGTTGTGGCAAATACGCTATTCAGTTGGACAGCGATGACACGTACTTTGATGAAACAACCGTGCAGAAGTTCATCGACGCGTTTGAGAGCGGCGCGTACGGCATGGTTATCGGAACGTATCAGTTGACCAATATGACGGGCGAGATTCTGCCTCCTGGCGTGATAGACCACCGTGAGTGGACGGATGATAACGGTCGTAACAATGCATTGCGAATCAACGGTTTAGGCGCTCCGCGCGGGTTCTATGTGCCGTTGTTGAGAACTATCAATTACCCGACCACCAAGTACGGCGAGGACTATGCGGTAGGTCTGCGTATCAGTCGTGACTACCCCATAGGGCGAATCTACGACGTCGTGTATAATTGTCGCCGTTGGGAGGACAACTCCGACGCCAACTGTGACATCGTTGCCATGAACCGTAATAACTGGTACAAGGACAGGCTGCGCACTTGGGAGTTGGAAGGGCGCCTTAACCGCCAATGAACGATTCCCATTCCCACATACGAGTAGGTGTTCTGACCGCTCCGCATATCGAGTATGAGGTACGCGAGCACACGTTTGTCTTAAAAAACGTGCGTATAGGTATCGGTTTCCATTGGGACCGGTTCGAAGATCAGGAGTTTGCCGGTTCACTGGAGATATATAATAACCCTGACGGCACGCAAACAGCCATCAACACGATTGACTTGGAGGACTATCTCTGCTCGGTTATCAGTTCCGAGATGAATGCCGATAGTCCTATGGAGCTGTTGAAGGCGCATGCTGTGATTAGCCGTAGTTGGGCGATACGGGCGATGGAACACCCCAATCATGAGGGTTTTGACGTGTGTGCGGATGACCATTGTCAGCGTTACGAGGGGTTACGGCGAATGAATGAACGTGCCGTTGAAGCGGTCCGAGCCACCGAAGGGCAGGTTCTTACCTATGACGGCGCTATATGTGACTGCCGTTATCACAAATGTTGCGGCGGGCACACCGAGGTTTGGCGTACCTGCTGGGAGGATACCAATGTGCCGTACATCCGGTCGGTGGAATGTCCTTATTGCGGCCGCGTAAACGAAAAGACGCTGCGAATGGTTCTCAATGATTATGACAGGGAAACCAAGGATTTTCATGACTGGTCGGTCGTGTATAGTACCGAAGAGTTAAGCGAAATCATACGCACCAAGACCGGCGTGGATTTCGGAGAGATTACCGATCTTATTCCCCTCAAACGCGGCGTTTCGGGACGGATATATGAACTTCAAATAGTAGGCACGAAACAAACGAAGGTCATAGGCAAAGAACTCAATATTCGCTATGCACTCAGCCGTAAATGTCTGTATAGCAGTTGGTTCGATGTCAGTATTCAACCTTCGTCGGTCAGTGGTCAGCGGTTGTGGAAACTAACCGGTCATGGTTGGGGACACGGTGCCGGACTTTGTCAGATTGGCGCCGCTCAAATGGCTGAAGAAGGATTTTCGTACGAACAGATTTTGGCACATTACTATGTCGGTACTCGAATTGGCTTTGCAGCGAAATAAGTATAAACACCTGTCCGACGAGGAGTGGCGTTGGTTTCTTCAGCAAACGGAAGGCAGGGAAAGGACGGTGGACAAGTTGCCGACCTTTGCGGCAACAGAGGATTGGTGGTATCCGGTAAGGCTGAGTTGCGAACAGTGTAGCAGTGAATTGGCGGCGCGATATAAAGCATCATTGGTCAGCGGAAAAAAAGCCGCAGACCTTACCGGCGGCTACGGAGTGGATACGTATTTCTTGAGCGCACATTTTGCACACATGGACTATGTGGAGCTAAATGCCGAACTATGTCGCATCGCAGCGCACAATTTTGCCGACAAACCCATCTCTATTCATAATACCTCTGCCGAGGACTTTCTTAAAAATGCAGGGTGGTACGACTTGATTTACTTGGATCCGGCGAGGAGGAACAGTCATGGAGGGAAGGTCTTTCGGCTCGAAGACTGTACACCTAATGTGGTGGATTTGTTGCCGGATTTACAGGCACATAGCCAACGGATTATGCTCAAACTGTCCCCTATGTTGGATTTGACACAAGCGGTCAAAGCATTGTCCTCCGTGACATGGGATATCTACGTTGTGGCGATAAAGAATGAGGTAAGAGAAATCTTGCTTTTAAGTGGCGGTTCAGGGCGTATCACGGCGATAGATTTGGAGAAGAAGGACCAGGTTTTTGTGTTCACGAGGGAGGAAGAGCAGAAATCAACTCTCCATTCTCAATTCTCCATTCTCAATTCTCAATTCTCCATTCTCAATTCTCCATTCTCAGCTCTCCATTATCTCTACGAGCCCAACGCGGCGATACTGAAAGCCGGCGCGTACAAACTTATAGCCGAGCGGTTTGGTCTTTGCAAATTAGATGTCAACACGCATTTATACAGTGCAGAGAAGTACGTGGAGAATTTTCCGGGCAGAGTATGGAGGATAATAGAGCACCAAGAAATCAGTCATGCCAATGTCCTCACCCGTAACTATCCGCTTACCCCTGACCAACTCAAGAAAAAGTTACACCTCCGTGACGGCGGCGACGTTTATGTCATAGGTTGTCGTGTGGCAGGCAGGCCAACGCTCTTTTACGCCGAACGCGTTTAACCTAACGGGTTGAATATATCCATTCCAAAGGCGGAGGTAAAGGCGTCCGTTTGACGCAAATGGTCAGCCGTGTCCAGTTGAATCCCCTTGCCCGGTGTCATGAGTAATATACGGTCACTTAGCGCAAGCGCCAAATCCAGTTCATGGGTAGAGATAAGAATCGTTTTGTTTTGCTCGTGCGCTAATCTCCTCAACAAACGCAAAACCAGTATCCTATGCGGCAAGTCAAGGTGAGCCGTAGGCTCGTCCAATAGGATGACAGGTGTTTGTTGCGCCAAGGCTTTGGCTATCAAGATGCGTTGTTTTTCCCCGTCCGAATGGGCATTGAAGAACGATGCCAATTGAGTAGGGATAGTGGTGTGTTCAAAACCTACTTGTTCTAATGATTGGGCAATGATTTCCTCGTCTTCGCTGCTCAAGCCACCAAGGAAAGAGGTATAAGGATAGCGTCCAAGCGCCACTACATCGTGAACCGTAGTATTATCCATTGACAACCGTTCGGTGAGCACAAGCGCGATATTTTTCGCATCCTTATGGGTATATTCACCGCTGATAGCCGGCTGTAAACCTGCAAGGGTACTCAAAAGTGTTGATTTACCACAACCGTTAGGTCCTAACATGCAAACCATCTCGCCCGCATTGAGCGAGAACGTCAGATCACGCTGGACGATGTTCCTTGCGGCTCTTGACCGTTGACTGTCAGCATAGCCAATCGTCAGCTTATTCGTGGAAATAGATACGTTTGACACGGCGTGAGACGGATGTTAGTATTTCGTAAGTAATCGTGTTGAGTTTTTGGGCGAGTTCTTCCAAGGGCATATGTTCTCCAAACACTTCCACAATGTCTCCCGGTCGTGCGTCCGCACCGGTGACATCAATCATAGCTTGGTCCATGCATACATTGCCGACCACCGGACATCTCTTTCCTCGCACATAGACTTCGCCGCCGTAATTGGAGAAACGCCGGTCAAAGCCGTCCGCGTATCCGATAGGAATAACGGCGATGACGCGGTCTTCGTCTAACTTCGTGTGACGACCATAACCGATGGTCTCTCCCTTTCGGACCATCTTGACGGAGAGTATGGTTGTCTCTAACGAGCAGACATTATGCAACTTGGCACCGGCGAACGAGAATCCGTACAGACCTATACCCAAACGGCACATGTCGAACTGGTACGCGCTGAAACGTTCTATACCTGCGCTGTTACAGATATGTTTGATGATCGGATAGTCCAGTCCGGTTTTGAGTGCCTCGGCACAGTCATCGAAATACCGGATCTGCGCTCGTGTGAAATCGTCAAACTGTGCCTCGTCCGAGCCGGCAAGATGCGAGAAGACGGAGCGAACGGACACGGCTTTCTGGTGGGTCAGGCGGTCAAGGAGCCAAGGTATATCCTCTTTGTAAAAGCCCAAACGGTGCATGCCGCTGTCTATCTTCACATGAATGGGGTAGTGTTCCAACCCTTTGGCTTCGCACGCGGCAATGACGGTCTTGAGCGACTGGTGAGAATAGACATTCGGCTCCAGATTATTCTCTAAAATGAGATCCATCGCCGCCACCTCGGGATCCATGATGATGATGGGTAGCGTAATCCCTGCGCGACGTAACTCAACGCCCTCATCCGCTACGGCAACAGCCAAATAATCCACTAATCCGCTGTCTTGTAGCGCCTTGCTCACTTCGACGCTTCCTGCTCCGTAGGCAAACGCTTTGACCATGCAGGTCAGTTTGGTTTCGGGTTTGAGAAGACTACGGAAATAACGGACGTTGTTGACCAACGCCGAGAGGTTCACTTTGAGAACGGTCTCGTGTGTTTGTTGCAAGATACGCGAGGTAATGGTCTCTTCGTCATAACCCAGAGCACGCATGACAGCCGCGCAGGTTCGCACGTTTTGATGCGTCGCGTCCTCTATCACTTGTTCCGAATGAACGAACAGTTTCATTTTCTCCGCGCGTTTCTGTTCCAGCGACTCAAAATTCTCGTCATGCTCATGACCGATGTAAGTGATAACGCCGATGGTTGGACGGATTATCTTCTCCAACCGTTCCATCTCTCCCGGTTGGGATATGCCGGCTTCGAAGAGGGCAATGGGCTTTTTGTTATTCGAGACGGGGAGTTGGCTTAGTTGCCAAACACTCAGAGGAACACCTATCTGCGAGTTGTAAGATTTAGGGGAACGGATAACGGTATAGTCCTCTTGGAGTAACTGATAGAGCCATTCTTTGACCACGGTCTTTCCGTTGGAACCGGTAATACCGATGACGGTGCCTTTGAATTGTGAGCGGACATATGCGGCAAGTACTTGCAAGGCTGACAAAGCATCGCCGGTCACGAATGCTTTGACACCTTTCGCTTTGAGTTCGGGAATGTATTTCGCTCCGTCGTTCTTAGCTGTCTTGATGGCAAAAAAGAGTGTCTTATCCGGCTCGTTGCCTAACTGTCGGCTGTCTGTCAATA
Source organism: uncultured Bacteroidales bacterium (assembly GCA_900319995.1). Classification (GTDB taxonomy): domain Bacteria; phylum Bacteroidota; class Bacteroidia; order Bacteroidales; family Paludibacteraceae; genus Colicola. The sequence goes on along the minus strand of ONQO01000053.1, from coordinate 21,040 downwards.
AGTGACGGATGTCAAAATCACTCTCTTCTGTAACTTCTAATTGGTTTCCTATAACTTGTTTGATTTCAGATATTTTCATAATGGATGATGGGTTGTGATTTATTGTATCTGTAGGATCTTTTGGCCGCCGTAGATAGTAATTCCTTTGTAAGAATCGTCCACAGGACGTCCGAGAATATCATAGGGTATATCTGAATACTTATCCGCCATCTGTTCAGGAATACCATCGGGGATTAAGCCATCGTACTCCAACGTGATACTTTGCAGTTTCGGCTGACCCCATTCCATTACGTTTTGTACGCGTAATTTGTAGAAACCTTTGGGCACGGCAGTGAGGTCCCACTTGTCCTCGTACACGATTTTTCCCTCCTCCCATTTGCCTGGAGTGACGTAGGTACTGACGGGTGTCTCTCCGTCGCATAATTGTAACTGCCAAGAGTGCCCTGTTCCGTCGGCGGTAGCCATGTTCTCGGATACGATATACTTGCCCGGATAGCGAAGTTCAACTTGCCATTCAGCCCAACGGCTCGTGTTGAGACCGTCTTCAGGACCGAAATTGAAATAGTCGCCGTTGAACCACGTCATGTCGCTTGAGTACTCCGACACGTTGGCTTTGTTAAGCGTACCGGGCAGTAATACGGCATTGGGCGTCGGCTCAGGAGGAACTTCTCCGCCGGAAACGGTCACCGAGGCGTTGAGTTTGTTCATGCCGGTAGAGGACACCCATACGTCCTTATTGGCAAAACGCACGGCGTAACGCGGGTTGGAGGATATGGAGGAATATGCGTCGGGCAGGTACAGATAGAGCTCATAGGTCCCTCCGAGCATGTCTGTAGGGATTTTCAACTGTTCGTTGATGGTAACGACTTCTCCGTTGGGCAGCCATCGGCGCGGGTCGGAGGACAGTTTCAAACTGGTGGAATAGTTGTTGTTTTTCAAAACGATGTACGCCGGTCTTTCGTTGTACAAAGGCGCGTAACCGTTATTACGGATTTGAAGGTTCACTGACAATGTACCTCCGGTTGCCACTTGGTCGCTGTAACTACCTTTGACCAGTTGGTAACGGTAGCCCATCTTGCGGTTGAGTTCGTCAAAGGTACCATCCTCTCTCCACCGGTTGGTGACCACCGTCGAGTAGCCGCTTTGTATGAATGTCCAATGAAGTCGGCTCATTTCGGCGGTCGTCTTGGCGTAAGAAGCATTGCTTGAAGCCACATTCTCATCCAATATACAGGACTCGCCGCCAAGTGGTACGTATAAGGTCTCTTGAGCGATATAGGGTTTTTGCTTGGCGGTGTCGGTATAGGTGCCCATATCACCGTAGTTCTCCAAAAAGGCGTCGTTGTGATGGGCAAGGCGGGCTTTGGCTGTACCCTTGTAGGCTTCCGAACTGTTCAGAGGGCTTGTGGAACCTACATAACCTGTTTTGAAAAGAGGGGTCCTCAATTGGATACACCGGTCTTGTGGCACGGCGTCTAACAGCGCATCGACCAAGGCTTTGCGGTTAGCGTTCATTTTCCCTTCCTGATTGCCGTAATTGTCCGTGTAGTACCACTCACCCCAAGCACCGATAAAACCGGCTTGGAACACAAAAATGACGTCCGAGTTGGCTTGCCAATGGCTCTTGTACTGACTGATATGGCTTTGGGCGATGGCTAATGTGGCATCTTTGGCGGACTCTTCACCTTTCCCGTTTTCATATGTCTTGTTCGTGTAGGAGAACCGCACGATAGCTTTCAAACCCTTGTCGCGCAGTACCTGCATATCGGTGTCGAAGGCGTTGAGGATTTCGTCCGGCAGTGTGGAGGTGGTAACGAAATTGTCCAGGTAATAATGCACCAAAACGAGGGAAATCTGGTCTTTGGACATGTTTTTCTCTAACGTGTTTTCCTGACCTTTGACAGCGTAAGGGGCTTTTTTCGTCAAATGGCCCTCTAACATGATGATGAACCCGCGTTCGGGGTTCGGAAAAATACTGCTGTCGTCTGCCGTGTAGCTGACATTGGAAGCTTGCATTGTAGCCACCACGCACAGGGCGCCAAATAGAATGGAGAATGGTTTCATAATGAATATTTTTGTTTCATACATAATCAGTTGTTTAATGAGGTTGGTATTCGCCGTTCTTTTTGAATGGTTCAATATGGATAGTGACCATCGTTCCTTCCCCGAATCGTTCCCTCAACCGTTGCTCTAACAGCATACTGTGCCGGTGGGCTTCGTACAGAGAGGTGTCTCCGCGCATTCGAAGGTGCATTTCAATCGAATAGACGTTCCCTACACGGCGGGTACGGAGATGATGTAACTCGCTCATCTCGCTGTCCGAGGTGGCTATTCGGCGTATTTCTTCTTCCACTTCCTCCGGCAAACGTTTTTCCATCAAATCTTGAACGGCTTCGTGTAGCAACTTGCCTGCCGTAACAAGGATAAAAACGCTGACCAGCACAGCGGCTATCGGGTCCAGAATAGTCCATCGTCCACCGAAAAGCAATGCGCCTCCTATTCCTGTCGCCGTCGCTATCGACGAGAGTGCGTCGGTGCGATGATGCCAAGCGTTGGCTTTCAATGCGCTTGATTGGACACGACGGCTCACACGCATGGTTACTTGGTAAATCAACTCTTTGGCGGCGATACTGATAAGGGCTGCCCATAGGGCAATCTTGCCCGGTAGCAACAGTTGTTCTCCTTGTACACAACGCACGATGTGTTCAATACCTTCCGCCGCCAATACTCCTCCTGCGCCCAACAGGCTGATCGCTACGATTCCGGTTGCCAAAGTCTCGTATTTGCCGTGACCGTACGGGTGATCTAAATCTGCCGGGCGGCTGCTTATCCGGACAAACAATAACACCACAAAATCCGTCAGTAAGTCGCTCAACGAGTGAACGGCGTCGGCTATCATCGCGGAGGACGAGCCTATTATACCTGCGGCGAATTTCAAACCGGTCAGTAAGATATTGACCACGCTACCCCAAAGCGTAATACGGTATATTTCCTTTTCTCTCTTCATGCCTTTTACTCTCCTTTGGCGCGAGGATGCGTTTGCATATAGACACGCTTGATTTGCTCAAAAGTTGTGTGGGTATAGACTTGGGTGGTGCTCAGCGACGCGTGTCCCAAGAGTGTCTGGATGGTACGGATATCCGCACCGTTGTCTAACATCGTGGTCGCGAACGTATGACGCAGCACATGCGGAGAGTGTTTTTTCAAGGTACTCACGGCGCCCATTCGGTTACGGACTATCCCGTATAAGGTGTTTTTGTCCAACGCTTTCGTCTCTCCGTTACGGGACTGTTTGACAAAGAAACGGTCCGCAGAGCGGTAGTCGGGCATCGCAGCCGAGCGCAGAGACAAGTAGTCTTTGATCTGGCTTATCAAGGACTCGCCTATCGGGACAATGCGCTCTTTACGCCTTTTCCCGAAAATACGAACCTGACCCTGAACCAAATCCCAATCCGAGTCGCGTAAACCTAACATTTCTGCCTGACGCATGCCGGTTTGGTACAACACTTCGATGATTAACGCGTCACGAACGCTTTCAAAGACAGAAACTTCCGAATCACCGCATTCTTTCTTTTCCGCATTCTCTGTCATCAATGTGTCCTCTGCCGCTTTCATCTCTGACGTCTTGAAGAACACAGGTAGAGGTTTGTCGGCTTTGGGAGAAACGATGCGCCAGGTAATATCTTTCCGGACAATTCCCAAGCGTAGCAGATATTTGTAAAAACTACGCAATGCCGATAACTTACGCTTGACCGAACGAGGCGATTGATGCTGGTTTTCAATCAAAAACAGAACCCATTCTTTTACATCGTCTTCGCCGGCTTTCTGAATCATTTCTTGGCTGACAGAAGGCACTTTTCCGTTCCCTGTCTCTTCCCCTAAACCCAAAAAACGGAAGAAATCACACAAATCATCACGATAGGCTTCTACCGTGCGTTGCGAATATTTCCGCTCTATGGCTATATAATCAAGAAATTTCTGTATCATTGGGCTTTTGTTTTTTTCTACTTTGACCGTTTATCGGGCGTTGTTGGATTGTTCTTTGACCGTTTATCGGGCGTCGTTGGACTGTTCTTTGACCGTTTATCGGGCAACGTTGGACTGGACAGGAGAGGGGTATATCATTTCAGCGTGCAAAGTTACAAAAAATTTTTGATATGTGCAAATTAATCGTACTTTGTTGCTAAAAAATCTCTTCCAACACCACCCCGTAATGACCGTTCACCATTGTTTTCGATGCAAATATATACCGGTTTTTGGCATTTTTGTTGCGCAATTTGCGCACTTGTTACATTTTAGGGTGATTTTTTTGCTTTTTTTGACAAAATCGATGCAAATATATACCGGTTTTTGGCATTTTTGTTGGCTAAAATAACCAATCGATCCATTTTAGGGTGATTTTTTGCTTTTTTTGACAAAATCGATGCAAATATATACCGGTTTTGGGCATTTTTGTTGGTAAAATTTACCAATCGTTACTTTATAGGGTGTTTTTTTGCTTTTTTTTTGGAACATTTTTGTTTCCTTTGTTCCTTTGTGAACGAAAAAGATTCGCCTAATTCGCGTAATTCGCCGTTAAATAATTGTCTCCCCAAAAATGTTCCAAATCACCGACGAGACAGAAACGACCTTTTAACGACCTTTTAACGAGGTTTTATCCTGCTTTTATTCTGCCCAAAATGTTCTTTTTATTCCTCCTCCCTCTCTCTCCTCCCTCTTTTCCCCCTCCTCCCTCTCTCCCCTCGTCCAACGGTGTTCTGTGTTCGTTCGAAAAATAATTTTTGGATCATTTTGGATAATTTTTGAACGATAAGAATTCCGTTTAATCCGCGAAATCCGTACTCTTATAACTTTGCGTCGTATTTTATCGTATAAGGGGATTGCTTAAAAACCTTTTTTTAAAATTTATTTATTGATTAATAAAATAAATTATTTTTTTAGAATTAAAAAGGAAGCCGAATGGTCTTTTTCTTTTTCTTTTGGTTCTTTTCTTTTCTTTTTTGTGGTTGGGAGAGGAGTGATTGAGCGCATCGACCATATATGGGCGATAAAAAAAACACAGCCTGATACCCGTCCAATGACTAATTTGGCACAAAAATTGCATTTTGGTAAAAAAAATTACTTTAAAATTTGCGTATGTCAAAAAAAAGTTGTAATTTTGTGCCCTTAAATGTATTCATTGAATACAAAACCCCAAATGGAATAAAAAAATTAAAATATACGTATATGAAATTTAATGTATCGAGTTCTAAACTCTTTTCTCAACTACAGGCAGTTAGCCGTGTTATTAACAGTAAAAATGCACTCCCTATTCTGGACGATGTGTTGTTCGATTTAGTGGGTAATGAACTTAGACTCACCGCCTCGGATGGCGAGACGACCATCCGTACCTCCATCGAGGTGGAAGGGGTAGAGGGCACCGGTAAGGTAGCGTCGGCTGCCAAACTGTTGCTTGAAACCCTCAAGGAATTCAGCGAACAACCCTTGGCTTTCAACATTGACGAGAATAACTACGCCGTGAACATGGCTAGTCAGAACGGAACCTATTCGTTCGTCGGCGTCAACGGTAACGAGTACCCGGAAATGCCCGATGCCGAAACGGATGCACGCCAATTACTCATACCGGCTAATGTTCTGCAAAGCGCTATCGAGAAAACCATCTTCTGTACCGCTGACGATGACCTCCGCCCGGTGATGAACGGTATTTACTTCGATATCGCCGAGGATAAAGTGACGATGGTCGCCACCGACGCACACCGCCTCGTAAGGTACACGAATATGAATGTGAAGGCTGGAGAGGTTGCCAACTTTATTTTGCCCAAGAAACCCGCTGCTCTTCTGAAAAACCTGCTGTCGAAAGCGGAAGACGAAGTGAAAGTGACTTTCGGCGCCAAGAATGCACGCTTTGAGTTTGGCAGCACCATCATCGTTTGCCGCCAAATAGAGGGACGTTTCCCGAACTACAACGCCGTTATTCCACAAGGCAACCAGAATATCGTAACCGTTGACCGTCAAACCATTATCAATGCTTGTAAGCGTGTTGCGGTCTTCGCTAATAACGGCACCGCGCAACTTCGCTTGGCGCTCAGCGAGAACCAAATCAAAATCTCTGCACAAGACATCTGTACAACTCAAACTCGCTGATCCGGCACGTGCCGGACTCATCCTGCCTGCCGAGAACGAGGAGAACGAGGATGTCCTTATGCTGCTTATGCCGATGTTGCTGAATGATTGATAATAAAATCGTTTAAGGGTTACATGTATAGACCGTTATCACCACAGGAAATATCGCAATTGGAGGCACAAGGGTGCGCCGCAAAAAACTGGACAGATGTAGAAGTAGCGAAGGATTTCAATCCGGCTTATGTGCGTAATACATCCTTTTCGGGACATAACCGATTGGGCGTTTTTCGTCGGGAAATAGATTTGCCAGGAGGACTCAGCGTTCATTCCGGTATCTATAACGCTACACTTCATAACTGTGAGGTGGGAGACGATGCACATCTCTATAATATCCACAACTACATTGCCAACTACCATATCGGTTGTAATACCTGCATCGAGAATGTGAACGCCATTCTGGTGGACGGCAAAACGACCTTCGGCAATGGGGTACGTGTGCCGGTTATGAACGAAGGAGGAGGACGAGAAATACCTATTTTCAATGAGTTAAGCGCCAGCCTCGCCTATATCCTTACCCTCTATCGTCATCGACCGAAGATGATTCATGAGGTGGAACGAATGATTGACGAGTATGCCGAAAAACATGCCTCCGATCATGGATATATAGGCGACCATGTCCGTATCCTCAACTGTGGTAGTATCAAGAATGTACGTATCGGCGATTATGCCGAACTCATAGGTGTCAGCCGTCTCAAGAACGGAACGGTCAACTCCAATGAGGCGGCTCCTGTACACCTCGGTAGCGGGGTTAAATGCACGGATTTTATTATCGCGTCAGGCGTCCAAATAGGCGACAGTACGCTGGTGGAAAAGTGCTTTGTGGGACAGGGATGTATCTTTGACAAACACTACTCCGCCGGGGAGAGTCTCTTCTTCAGTAACTGCCAAGGAATGCACGGCGAGGCTTGTGCTATCTTCGCAGGGCCTTATACCGTAACACATCATAAATCGACACTGCTCATCGCAGGTATGTTCTCCTTCTTGAACGCCGGATCGGGTAGTAACCAGTCGAACCATATGTACAAACTCGGACCTATCCATCAAGGAATAGCCGAGCGCGGTGCCAAGACTACCAGCGACAGTTACCTCTTGTGGCCAAGCAAAGTGGGAGCCTTTTCTCTGGTCATGGGAAGACATACGCACCATGCGGATACATCGGAGCTCCCCTTCTCTTACCTGATAGAGAATAACTCGGAGAGTTATCTGGTACCCGGAGCCAATCTCCGTACCGTAGGAACGATCCGCGACGCACAGAAATGGCCCAAACGTGACAATCGGAAAGACCCCAACAAGATTGACCAAATCAATTTCAACCTCCTCAGCCCTTATACGGTGCAGAAAATGTGGAGGGGAAGAGAAGTGCTGGATGAACTGCAAGCCTTGAGCGGAGAGAATACAGAGGAATACGGTTACAAGAATTGCAAAATACGTAATTCCTCGCTCTGTCACGGACGTGAACTATATACCATCGGTATCCGTAAATTCCTCGGAAACAGTCTTATCAGCCGTCTGGAGAAAAAAGCATGGCGCACTATGGACGAAGTGCGCGAGGTACTCCAACCGGACAGCGCTGTCGGATTGGGTGACTGGGTGGACATGGCGGGACTAATCGCCCCGAGAAGCGAGGTAACGAAACTGCTGGACGAAACGGAGCAAGGACAGGTCAGTCTGGATGATTTTCAGGCACGCCTCGTACATATGCATGCCAACTACTATTCCTATGAGTGGACTTGGGCGTTGGACAAACTCGAGAAAGTATGGGGATGTGACCTCGCACATGTCACGCTCGAACAACTCAAAAGAACGGTTTCGGATTGGATGACTGCCGTGGTGGGACTGGACAGAATGGTCTATAACGACGCACGCAAAGAGTTTGACCTCAATAGTCAGACAGGATTCGGTGTGGACGGAGACCGTGAACAAGCGGAGGCGGACTTTGAAGAGGTAAGAGGCTCCTTTGAATCCAATTCATTTGTCAAAGCCGTTCTTGAGCATATCGACAAAAAAACAGCGTTGGGCAACAAAATTCTGCAACAACTCGAAGGAATAGAAGGCAGAGGATAACGGAGAGCATGAGCGAAGCAAGTGTCACTATATTAGGCTGCGGCAGTGCGAAACCCACGAAAACAACTTCCCCCTCCGGACAGTTGGTTCAGTTGTGCGACAAATCTTTCCTCGTGGACTGCGGGGAAGGCGTATTGTTGACAATGCAAAAACTCGGGGTACATACCGGACGCCTCTATACGATCTTCATCTCCCATTTGCATGGAGATCATTGTTTTGGATTGATAGGTCTCCTGACAACGCTCGGCATGCTCAAACGCACACAACCTATGCATATTTATGCCCAGCCCGACTTGCAGAGACTTCTCCAACCGCTGCTTGACTACCATGCCAACGACCGGCTCTACGATATCATCTTCCATCCGATCAATCCTCGCAAACATGAAGTTATCTACGAGGATCGGACAGTAAGCGTGGAGACAATCCCCCTCAAGCATGGAGTGCCTACTTGCGGCTTTTTGTTCAACGAAACACATCGCGTCAAGCACGAAGACGGTTCGTTTGAGCGGGTTACCACCAAAAGGTACGCGTACTGCTCAGACACACAGTATAACGAAAAGATAGTACCTATTATCGAAGGAGTAGGAACGCTCTACCATGAGTCCACCTTCCTGCAGACTCATGCCAAACGCAGCAAAGAAGTCATGCATTCCACGGCAGCGGAGGCGGCTACTATCGCTAAGTTGGCTCACGTAGGAAAACTTATCCTTGGACACTACTCCGCACGGGTGGAAGATCATGGACTCTTTCTTCAGGAAGCGAAACCTATCTTCGAAAATACGCTGCTCGCAGAGGAAAACGATGTCATCTGTCTTTGAATCTTCAAATCCTCAAATCCTCAAATCCTCAAAATTACGTAAAGATGGCAAAGCTTTCTATTCAGTATGTTTGTTCTTCCTGCGGGGCAAAAGCTCCACAGATGTTAGGACGATGCCCGGTTTGCGGTGAATGGGGAACCTACGAAGAGGAGGTTGTGCAACGTGGCACTGTTTCCGGACAGCGTACCCTCCTCTCACAGCATCGCGAACTCCCCAAGCGTATTCAGGAAATAGAGGCTACGGAAGAGATTCGCATAGACATGCATAACGGCGAGTTCAACCGTGTGCTGGGCGGAGGACTTGTGCCCGGAAGTCTTGTGCTGCTCGGTGGAGAACCCGGTATCGGTAAATCGACCTTGGCACTACAAGTCCTCATGCAGCAAGGAGAGCGTAAGACTTTCTATGCCTCCGGAGAGGAATCCGTACGACAACTCAAATTGAGAGCGGAGCGGTTAGCCGGTAATGCCGAAAACCTCTTCATCTCCAGTGAGACATCTCTGGAACGTATCTTGGAACAGGTCAAGGAACTGGAACCGGAGATAGTGGTTATTGACTCCATTCAAACAATTGGTACAGAAACCGTAGAAGCAACGATTGGTTCGTTGACACAAGTACGCGAATGTGCTGCGCGGATCCTGGAATTCGCCAAGACACGCAATATCCCGTTCATTATTATCGGACATATCAATAAAGAAGGCTCTCTCGCCGGACCGAAAGTGTTAGAGCATATAGTGGACACGGTGCTGCAGTTTGAAGGGGACCAACAATATATGTACCGTATCTTGCGCGCACAAAAGAACCGTTTCGGCTCTACTTCGGAGATAGGCATTTATGAAATGCGGCAGGAAGGTCTGCGCGAAGTGACTAACCCCTCGGAACTGTTGCTCTCTACCGCGAGGGATGGACTGTCCGGCATAGCTATCGCTGCGGCGGTGGAAGGAGTAAGACCTTTCCTTATTGAGGTTCAGGCGTTAGTTTCCTCCGCTGCCTATGGTACTCCGCAACGCTCGTCCACAGGATTTGACGGAAGAAGATTGAATATGCTGCTCGCTGTCCTTGAGAAACGAGTGGGCTTCAAGTTATTGCAAAAAGACGTCTTCCTCAATATCGCCGGTGGACTGAGAGTACAAGACCCGGCTATTGACCTTGCCGTCCTCGCGGCTGTGCTGAGTAGTAATATGGACATCGCGCTGGACGCGGGTACTTGTCTCTGCGGAGAAGTGGGATTGGCAGGAGAGATACGACCCGTTAACCGCATTGAGCAGCGTATATCCGAGGCGCAAAAACTCGGATTTAGACGTATCCTCCTTCCTGCGGAACAAAAAGTGGATACAAAACGTTATGCGATTGAAATAGTGCCGGTTAAGAAAGTTACCGACGCTTTTAGAATATTAATCAAAAACTAATCACAGTGACCCGTTTCCGCGTGGACGTTTTCGCTGACGGAGGGTTCGTTCATGCATGTCCTGTGATACATAACGACAGCTGACTTCGCCCCTAAAAGGCTCCTAAACGCTCATAAAAGGCGTTTTTTTTTATTTTCTTCCGAAAATATTTGCATGAACGGATTTTTTTTTGTACCTTTGCACGCTTATTTTGTGAAGATGTTAAAAACGGTACGTATATATGGTATTCTATTAATGCTTATGTGCGCGAGCGTAAGTGCTCACGCACAATGGAGAACGTACTTGTTGGAGATCGGTTTGCAGGGCGGCGCGAGTTACTACGTCGGCGACGCAAACAATCATATTTTCATGAATCCCCGTGAGGCGTACGGCTTACATCTACGCTATAAATTTACCAAGCGATGGGCATTACAGGCTAAGTTGTCCGGGCAACGTATAGTAGGACATGAATACAAGATTACAGGTGAGCGGCTGGACTCCAAATGGGAGAACAGATTGTTTAATGCCGACGCGATGGCAGAGTTCAATTTCTTCCGTTTTGGTTCGCTCAACAAATACGACAAACGTATCCGTCCCTATACCCCTTATATCTTTTTAGGGTTAGGAGCCAGTCTTTATCATGACATGGCGAAGAAGGGAGAGAATAAATGGACAACGGCAGGGTATATACCTCTGGGTATCGGTTTCAAATGGCGTTTCGCGGACAGATGGGGAATGAACATAGCTTGGCAGCATAATATCTATTTCTCGGACGACATAGAGGCGCAAAGTGAGTTGAATGACCGCCATCATTTGAACGGATGGAACTGGATGAACTGTGATTTGACGGGAATGTTAACGGTTGGCATAGTTTTTGAATGTGTACCAGCGCCGAAACCCTGTAGGATATGCAATTGGTAATCAGAAATCAAAAAAGAAAAACACAAGCATAATGGATTATAAAGAGCAAATAGACAAAGAGCGTTTACCGCGGCATATAGCGATAATCATGGATGGTAACGGCCGTTGGGCGAAGAAACAGGGGTTGGCGCGTATGTTCGGGCATAGGCAAGGCGTTGAGACTGTGCATAATATCACCGTGGCTGCCACAAAATTAGGCGTGGAATACCTGACACTCTATACGTTCTCTACGGAGAACTGGAATCGCCCCAAAGAAGAAGTTGATGCCCTAATGGGACTGTTGGTGGACACGATTGTGAAGGAGACACCTACCTTGATGAACAATAATGTGCGGTTACAAACAATTGGAGATATTGACCGTTTACCGGATAGTACAAGACAGAAATTTATCGGCTGTATCCGGCAAACAAGTGTTAATACAGGGTTGACGATGGTCATCGCGCTCAGTTATTCCTCCCGATGGGAAATAACGGAAGCCATACGTGAGGCTGTGCGCAGAGCACAGAGCGGACATCTGAGACCCGAAGAAGTAAACGAACAATACGTGTCCTCGTTGATGACAACAAAAGATATGCCTGATCCGGATTTGCTTATCCGTACAAGCGGAGAATACAGAATCAGTAATTTCCTCTTGTGGCAATTGGCGTACAGCGAGTTATATTTTACGGACTGCCTTTGGCCGGAGTTTACGGAAGAGGAGTTTTATAAAGCTATTGTTGATTACCAGAAACGGGAAAGACGTTTCGGGAAAACAAGTGAGCAGATTAAATAGAATAGAGCGTGGGCAGATTAAATAGAGTAGGAAGCGGGCGGAAAAAAACAAAAACAATTATTAGTGAACCGTTGAAAAGATTAGTATATATATTACTATTGGCTGTACTGGCTCTCAATACATGGGCACAGGACAGCATGGTTGTTTCCGGTACAGTGCCGGAAATTGAGTACGGAATGACCCGTAAGACATACGAAATAGCAGGTATTGAGGTGGAAGGAGCAGATAATTACGAGGATTTTGTGCTGATTGGATTCTCCGGACTGGCCGTGGGTGATAAGATAGAAGTTCCAGGAGACCAAATCACGAAAGCTATACGGCGTTTCTGGAAACAGGGATTATTCTCGTCCGTCAAGATTAAAGCCAAAAAGATAGTGGACGACAAGATTTGGCTGATTATATCCTTGGAACAACGTCCCCGTATCAGTGCCGTACAATTCAATGGCTTGAAGAAAAGCGAGAAAGAGGATGTTGAAGTGAAGACTGGGCTTCGACAAGGCAGTCAGATGACCCCTAATCTGGAGGATAATGCCAAAACAGTGATAGCCAAATATTTGGCAGAGAAGGGATTCCATAATGCAGATATACAGATTATTCAGCGCAACGATCCGGATCGTCCGGGTTACGTACGTGTGTTGGTAGGAGTGGACAAGAAGGCAAAAACGAAAGTAGGCAAGATTTATATTACAGGAAACAAGGCTCTTACGGATTTGCAAATCAATAAGGCAATGAAGAAAACGAATGACAATCATATTGTCAATCTCTTCCGAACCAAGAAATTCGTAACCGCCGAGTATGAGAAAGACAAACAAGCCGTAATAGAGAAATACAACGAGTATGGTTATCGCGACGCATTTATTGTATCTGACAGCGTCGTTCCTAATCCCGAAGATCCGACCCGCGTAGATGTCTATATGACTATCAACGAAGGAGACAAGTATTATGTGCGTTCAGTCAAATGGGTGGGTAATACCATCTATCCCTATGAATATCTGGATGCTACATTGGGAATCAAACCAGGAGACGTGTATAATCTCAAAACTCTCAATGACCGTCTGACAGGGGATGACGACGCCGTCAGCAAACTCTATACGGACCGAGGATATCTGTTCTTCAATGTAGAGCCGGTAGAAGTGAATGTAGAGAATGACTCCATTGATTTTGAAATGCGTATGTACGAGGGGAAACCTGCAACCATCAATGATATCAAAATCGTCGGCAACACACGTGTATATGAGCATGTCGTACGGCGTGAGTTATATACAAAACCGGGACAACTGTATTCGCAATCGGATATTATGCGTTCATTGCGTGAGTTGGCACAAATGGGACATTTCGATCAGGAAAAATTGGTGCCGGATATCCAACCTAACCCCGAAGAAGGAACAGTAGATATTACGTATCAGTTGGAGACGAAGTCAAGCGACCAGATTGAGTTCTCGTTAGGTTGGGGAGCTACCGGTTTGGTGGGTTCGTTGGGACTGAAGTTTACCAACTTTGCCATCCAGAACTTGTTCAACAAGAAATCCTATAGAATTGTGCCGCAAGGAGAAGGTCAGACCTTCTCTATTAACGCGCGTACAAATGGTATATATTATACCTCGGCGAGCATATCCTTCCTTGAACCGTGGTTGGGCGGTAAACGTCCTAATAGTCTGAGCGCAAGTATCTATTTTGCGAACCAAACAGGTTATTCGAGCCGTTACCAAAAAGCGTACCAGAATCTATATAATACGTATTCGAACTACTATTACTATTCCGGTAACAGCAATTATTACCAACAATTGGCAGAGAGCGAGGCGGACAAGGACAAATACTTGCGTACGTTGGGTGTGTCCATCGGTTATGGAAAACGTTTACGTTGGCCGGATGACTATTTCGCGTTCTACGGGGAGTTAAGTTATCAGTTGTATATGATGAAGGACTGGCCATACTTGCTCATATCGAATGGAACCAGTCATAACTTGGCGTTGAATCTTCAGTTGAGCCGTTCTTCTATAGATAACCCGATTTATACGCGTCGCGGCAGTCAGTTCACTTTGGGACTGAAGATTACTCCGCCGTGGTCATTGTTCAACAAGAAGGATTATTCTCAGTTGTCCGCTTCCGAGAAATACCATCTGATTGAATACCACAAGTGGAAATTCACCGGCAAGGTGTTTACTCCGCTGACAAGGGATAGCAAACTGGTTCTCATGACGCGTGCTGAGTTCGGTTACCTGGGTCATTACAATAAGGACGCGAAATCTCCGTTTGAGTCCTTCTATATGGGTGGTGACGGAATGTCTGCCTATACGAGTTATTCCACCGAATACGTGTCCATGCGTGGTTATTCATCGGGTTCATTGACACCCTATGACGTGGCTACCGGACGTAATATGGGTTATCTGTATAACAAGTTCACCATGGAGCTGAGATACCCGATATCGTTGGAGCAAAATGCGACTATATGGGCACATGCATTCATTGAGGCCGGTAACTGTTTTTCGGATATCCGAGAGTATAACCCGTTCAATCTCAAACGTTCCGCTGGTGTGGGAGTACGTATCTTCCTTCCGATGTTCGGTCTGTTGGGTATAGACTGGGGATGGGGCTTCGACGAAATCAATGGTAGCAAGCAGTACGGAGGAAGTCAGTTCCACTTTGTCCTCGGACAGGAGTTGTGATGTGTGATGGGTGATGTTTGATGTGTGAAGTTTTGATTGCGAAAACAAATGATTATTATGAAAAAGATATTTATTAAAACATTGTACATAGCGTTTTTTAGCCTTGTACTTGGTTTTGGCACGGCTTTTGCGAAGGATTTGTCAGTAGTATATATAGATATGCAATATATACTGAAAAACCTGCCGCAGTATGAGCAAGCCAACGAGCAGCTTACGATGCTCTCCAAACGCTGGCAGAAAGAGATAGACGCTGCGCAACAAGAGGCGCGTGTTATGGCAACCAACTACCAAACGGAGCAGATTTTTCTAAGCGAAGCGATGCGTTTGCAACGAGAGCAGGAAATCGTGAAGAAAGAGCAGGAAGTATTGGAACTTAAACGCAAATATTTTGGTCAGGAGGGCGAGTTGTACAAGAAACGCGAGGCATTGATAAAGCCCATTCAAGACGAGATATACAACGCCATTCAGGACTTGGCGAACGAAAAACGCATAGATGTGGTTAAGGACCGCTCGGCAGACCCATCACTGATTTATATGTCATCGAAACTGGATGTTTCAGACCAAGTGTTGCACAAGCTTGGTGCCAAGTAAAAAAGTGCTATATATAAACCTCGTTAAAAGGTCGTTAAAACCTCGTTAAAAGGTAGTAGTGGTTTTGTACACCTATTATTGGAAAAAGAAAACATAAAAAATAGAAAAATGAAAAAGATTATTATTGCAATGTTGCTGATTCTGCCGATGGCAGTCAGCGCTCAGAAATTCGGTCACGTTAACACGCAAGAGTTATTTTCCCAAATGCCTGAAGTCAATCAGGTTAAATTGAAGATGGATACCATCCAGAATCAATATGAGATGCAACTCGCTTCGATGAACGAAGAGTTCCAGAAGAAAATGCAGGATTATCAGTCTCAAGAGTCCACAATGGCTGACGCCGTTAAGCAAATCCGTCAGCAGGAATTGCAAGAAATGAACCAGCGAATTCAGTTGTTCTACCAAACAGCAGAGCAGGATATCCAGCGTAAACAACAGGAATTGCTTGCTCCTGTTCATGAGAAAATGACCAAAGCAATCAAGGCGGTAGGTGACCGTGAAGGTTACACCTATATCTTCGACTCTGCCGCTATGGTTCATATCGGTGCCGATGCTGTGGATGTTACTCCGTCCATCAAAAAAGAACTCGGCATCAAATGACCAAAGGTTAACTGATTTTATGGCTGACGGTTATTTGGAAAGCCACTATGCCGAGTACGAGAAGAAAAAGGCTGAGTGGCTGAAAAAGAAAACTAAATATTCCTACAAGTATGGCAGAAAAGATTCAACAAACCCTACGCGATAGTGCAGCAATGCGGTGGATAGCCCTACTGTTACTCGCCTTGGCGATGTTCTGTTCGTATATTTTTATGGACATACTATCGCCGATAAAGGACCTTATGCAATCTACCCGTGGATGGGATTCGACGGCATTTGGAACAATGCAAGGTGCAGAAACATTCTTGAATGTATTTATCTTCTTCCTGATCTTTGCTGGAATTATTCTGGATAAGATGGGCGTGCGTTTTACCGCCGTTTTGTCAGGAGTGGTAATGTTGGTCGGAGGAATTATCAAATGGTACGCAGTAAGCGAAGCGTTTATAGGGAGTGGGATGGAGCAGTGGTTTACGGATCATCTGAATTATATCCCCTTGTTCGATGAGTTGGGAGTCTCTCCCTTCTATAGAGGAATGCCCGCCTCTGCCAAATTAGCTGCTCTCGGCTTCATGATTTTCGGTTGTGGAACAGAAATGGCAGGAATCACCGTTTCCCGTGGAATAGTGAAGTGGTTCAAAGGTCGTGAGACAGCGATGGCGATGGGTTCAGAAATGGCTCTTGCCCGTTTGGGAGTAGCTACCTGTATGATTTTTTCACCATTCTTCGCCAAGTTAGGTGGCAGTGTGGATGTGTCTCGTTCGGTGGCGTTTGGTATAGTGTTACTATGCATCGCGTTGATCATGTTCATCGTTTACTTCTTTATGGACAAGAAGCTTGACGCCCAAACCGGCGAAGCAGAAGAATCGGATGAACCATTCAAGATTTCAGATATAGGCCAAATACTGAAGAGTAGCGGTTTCTGGTTGGTGGCTTTGTTGTGCGTATTGTATTATAGCGCCATTTTCCCATTCCAGAAATATGCAGTGAATATGCTGCAATGTAATCTAACCCTGCATGAAGGAACAGGCATATGGTCCAGCGATAAAATCATGCTAATCCAGTATGGTGTAATGCTGTTGGTGGCAGGATGTGCGTTTGCCGGCAATTTCTCGAAGCAGAAAGTATGGAAATATCTGTTAATGTGCATGGCAGCTATAGCACTTATATTGTACTGTTATATGGGGTACAAGCGTGGGACCGCAGAGACAATTTTTGCTGTATTCCCTTTGCTGGCCGTAGCTATTACGCCCATGTTAGGTAAATATGTGGATACCAAAGGCAAAGCGGCTACGATGCTAATGATAGGTTCGTTGTTGCTCATTTTGTGCCATTTGACATTCGCCTTCGTTTTGCCGCTCTTTAAGGGCAGCGAGATAGGCGGCTTGATAGTTGCCTATGGCACGATATTGGTCCTCGGAGCCTCTTTCTCTCTCGTACCCGCAGCCTTGTGGCCGAGTGTGCCTAAGCTGGTAGATGAGAAAATCATCGGTTCGGCATATGCTCTTATTTTCTGGATACAGAATATAGGATTATGGTTGTTCCCTCTGCTGATAGGCAAGGTTCTTGACGGAACGAACGAAGCAGTTGAAGAACAGTTGAAACAAGGTCTCATTACCTCCGAAGAAGCCGCAGTCTCTTTGGACTATACATGGGCGCTGGTAATGCTTGCTGCTCTTGGTTTGGCTGCATTGATTATCGGATTTATTCTCAAAGTAGTAGATAAAAAGAAGCATATCGGGCTGGAGGAACCGAATATCAAGTAATATGGACTGGAGTTTTCTAATAGCAGGTAAGAAGTCTATACATGTAACCACAGATAGCCGGAAAGTTACTTCCGGCTCTGTTTTTGTGGCATTGAAAGGTGAGCATTTTGACGGTAATGACTTTGTGGAACAAGCTCGCAGTGCAGGAGCCGCATATGTCATTAGTGGCGATGAAGCGTTGACACAGTTACAGGATTTGGCACGCGCCTGGCGCCGTTCTCTCCAAATACCTGTAATAGCTATTACAGGAACAAACGGAAAGACGACCACCAAAGAATTGGCAGCGGCTGTGCTCAAAACGAAATACAATGTCTTTTGTACAGAGGGGAATCTGAATAACCAGATTGGTGTACCTCTCTCCTTATTAAGTATAACGCGCGCGCACGAGATAGCGATTATAGAAATGGGCGCCTCTCATCCCGGTGATATCAAAGAACTGGTGGATATCGCTTTGCCGACAGACGCGATAATAACCAATGTGGGCAGAGCACATTTGCAAGGTTTCGGATCGTTTGAAGGTGTACAACGCACAAAAGCGGAGTTATATGACTACATCATTGAAAACGGAGGAACGATTTTCTATAATGCAGATAACCCGCTTCTATTCAAGATGCTGAATAAACGCATGCCTAAAGGAAGAAAAATAAAGCGTCAGAAATTCAATAAATTGTATTGGTATAATGATGTTATATTTCCTAAAACGGGTAAGGGCATAGGATTGTTTCGTTACCGCGGTACGCAATGCCCGATAGCGGTATCGGACACCCATTTAGTGGGTGATTATAATGCCGAGAATATCGCGGCAGCCTTAGCCATAGGGATGTGTTTTTTTTGTTTGTGGCCGGACTGCCGCGAAGCGATATGCAGTTATGTTCCCACCAATAACCGTTCTCAACTAATCCGAACAGCGCACAATACCATAGTGGCTGATTCCTATAATGCCAACCCGACCTCTATGCAGGCTGCCATCAATGCGTTCGATAGTAATAAATCAAAAGCCGAATGTCCTAAACAAGCGTATATCTTAGGTGCTATGCGCGAGTTGGGCGAATATAGCCGTTTGGAGCATCAAAATATCGTTAATATGTTGCTTGAACGCAAAGCAGACAAAGTTTTGCTGGTAGGAGAGGAATACAAAGAGACTACCGCTCCTTACCCTGTTTATGACAATATAGAGGCGCTATGCGAAGCGTTGAAGAAAGCACCATTGGAGGGTTACAAAATACTATTAAAGGGAAGTAGAAGTAACAAAATGGAACAAGTGTTGCCGTTATTATAAAATGGAAAAGAAAACAAAAATACTGATTGTGATAGCATTCACATTGCTGATTGTGGGTGCAAGTGTGTTGGGCTACAAGTATCTTGAGCAAACCAAGGCATATAACGAGGTCGTTGATGTGATGGCGATACAAAAAGATTCCATCCAGAGAGAATATGAGGATTATCTTGTCTTGTTTGATGGATATCAGCAGAAAGAGATTCGCAATGACTCACTGCAGGATTTGTTGAATCGTGAGCAACAACGTGTTCAGGATTTGCTGGAAGAATTGCGTGAGACCAAAGCCTCTAACGCACGTAAAATAACTGAGTTGCGAAACGAATTGGCGTCAGTACGGGCTGTAATGCAGAATTTAGTGCGTCAGATAGACAGTCTCAATGCTACCAACAAGCGTCTGGCAGAAGAGAATATCCAAGTACGACAAGAGAACAAACAGGTCAAGGCTGCGAACGAACAACTTACCGATCTGAACCACCAACTGACAGAGACAGTAAGTCGCGCATCTATGCTTGAGGTCACATCTTGCTCTTTGACAGGATTAAATAAACACGACAAGAAAACATCTTACGCACATAAAATGCGGAAGTTGCAGTTTGATTTCGTGATAGGAAAGAACATTACCTGCGAACCTGGAATGAAAGATTTGTACGCTCGTATCATTGACCCCAAAGGAAATCTTCTCGGTGAGAGCGAAGAGCGCCAATTCCCGTTTGAGAATCTCAATATCGAATACTCGTTGACACAGCAGATAGAGTATTCCGGAGACAGATACACAGGAGTTTGTTATTACGCGCTGGGAGAAGAGGAAAATATGCAGAAGGGAATATACTCGATCGATTTCTTCTGTGACGGCAATCTGATAGGCTCTTTTCCCCTCGAAATAAAGAAATAATAAACAATAATACAAAAAAAATCCCTATATTCTTGCGTATATGGGATTTTTTTTGTACCTTTGCACCCGATTTTGAGGAAAGATGGCAGAGTGGTCTATTGCGTCGGTCTTGAAAACCGAAGTACTGAAAGGTACCGGGGGTTCGAATCCCTCTCTTTCCGCATGAAGACGTTTCCTATGTTAGCCAAGACATTCAAGGGCTTGGAGGAAGTGTTAGCGCAAGAACTCATTGAGTTAGGCGGCAGTGACGTGCTCATCGAAAGAAGAGCCGTTTCTTTTAGTGGGGACAAGTCAATCCTATATCGCGCGAATTTCTGTCTTCGGACGGCTATCCGTATTCTTGTTCCCATAGCAACATTCAAGTTGCGTGCGTATAATTCCAAAGCCCATCAAGGTAATCTCAAGCCCGAGGATTGGCTCTATGAGCATGTCAAAGCTATCGATTGGAGCCGATATATGACTGTAAACTCTACATTCTCCATTGATGCAACGGTGTATAGTGAGACTTTCCGTAACAGCCGTTTTGTCACTTATCGTGTCAAAGATGCGATTGTTGATTATTGGCAGGAGAAAGAAGGTAATCGTCCCAATGTACGGTTGGAAGATCCGGATATGTCTGTTAATGTGCATATTGCGAATGATCAGGTGACGGTTTCGCTGGATAGTAGCGGTGAGAGTTTGCATAAGCGTGGTTACCGTGTGGCGACAACAGAAGCGCCGATAAATGAAGTGTTGGCGGCAGGCATGCTTCTAATGGCAGGTTGGAAAGGCGAGTCGGATTTCTATGACCCCATGTGCGGCTCCGGTACGCTGCCTATTGAGGCTGCGCTCATTGCACGCAATATAGCTCCCGGTGTGTTCAGAAAGTCTTTTGCCTTTGAGAAGTGGTGTGATTTTGATGCGGACTTATGGAGCGATATTTATAATGATGACAGTCAAGAACGGGAATTTACGCATAAGATTTACGCGTCGGATGCTTCTTTCTTCGCAGTCCAGCAAGCAGCAAAGAACATCAAAGCGGCAGGAGTCCAGAAAGATGTTGAGTTGCGTCAAATCCGCCTGGAGGAGATCAAAAGAGGGGAGGAGAAGATCAATAAATGCGGCAAAGC
>ONQO01000073.1 GCA_900319995.1 uncultured Bacteroidales bacterium | reverse complement strand
GTTTCCCTATGATCCGCCCAAACGGGCGGCACCCTTCGCCTGTATCGATTATTCGGGAATATGCAACAAATTGATTATACTTCCCGGACGTGTATCTCTTTTTATTTGCTCAATCATCTGGTCGGGAGTACGTGTGGCGTCATAATCACGGGTCAAGATGTCCCAATAAATGAGTTTATATCCCATTTTATGAAGGGCTCTCCGTTGGCGCAAGGAAGCTTTTCCATAGGGAGGTCGGAACAAAAGGGTAGGAAGTTGGCGGTTGACAGCATCTTGGCATTTAGCCACATTTGCCATGTACGTCTTGAAAGGTGTCTTCCATCCTTTGAGGTGGTTATATGTATGGTTTCCGATAGAGTGTCCGTCAGCAACGACTCGGGCAAAGATGTCCGGAAACTTGTCAATGTTCTCTCCAACCATAAAGAAGGTAGCCTTGACGTTATAACGGTCAAGAATATCAAGCACTTTGGGCGTTACCTCAGGAATAGGTCCATCATCAAAAGTGAGATAAACATCCCTACCCATACAGAAAATCCCGTATGGGTAGAGACGTTGCCATATGTCCCTCACTTTTACCACGCGAGAGAAGATGCACCTAAGATAGCTGCGTCACTGTCTTTCAATACAGAGATGGAAACAGGAATCTTTCCTTTCCAAATAGGCATAAGGTTTTCATCCAAAGCCTCGCGTATCGGGTCCATGATCCAATGTCCGGACTTGGTGAGACCACCGAAGAGGATAATCGCCTCTGGGCTGGAGAAATGCACGTAGTCTGCCAGTTTCTGACCCAACAGGTGTCCTGTGTAATCAAAAATCTGTTTTGCTACGAGGTCTCCTTTCTCTGCGGCATCAAAGACGTCCTTAGAGGTGATATGATCAATATCCGGCACTTGGCGCAGCAATGTCGGTTGTGTCGTAGAAGTGACAATCTCTTTCGCCGTACGTGCTACTCCGGTAGCGGAAGCATATGCCTCGATACAGCCCTTCTGCCCGCAGCCGCAGAGACGACCGTTCCCGGAATGGTCGATTTTACAATGTCCGAGTTCGCCGGCAAATCCATCGTGTCCATAGAGGAGTTTGCCGTCAATGACAATTCCTGATCCCACTCCTGTGCCGAGCGTAATAACGATGAAATTCTTCATTCCCCTTGCGGAGCCATAAATCATTTCGCCTTGTGCAGCGGCGTTGGCATCGTTCGTAATAGTACATTTGACGCCCATCCGCTCGCTAATCAGTTTGGCAAACGGCACGACACCTTTCCATGGCAGGTTCGGAGCCTGCTCAATACAACCGGAATAGAAATTGGCGTTCGGCGCTCCGCAACCGATACCCACAATGTCACTCATCTCGATTCCTTCATCAGCCACGAGCCGTTTCAAACCAGCGCAGAGGACATCGCAATATTCATCAATGTCAGGATACTGCTGTGTGGGAATCGAATTACTGCGAAGAACCTGTCCGTCTTCATTAACTAATCCGAACTTGGTGCCTGTACCTCCCAAGTCGATACCTAAAGCGTACTTTTTCATATGTATTTAAATTAAGAATATTAGAAATCAGATAAAACATTAATCCACTTTGATGTCCTTGTTGACATTCTTTGAGCCAATGAGTGCATAGAAAAGAATGTATAACAATGCAACGATGGCTACTACGTAACTTCCCGTGTATCCGATGAAATCAGCCACGACGCCTTGAATAAACGGCAAAATACCACCACCGCAGACAAGTACCATGAATATACCCGAAGCGGCAGGTGTGTATTTACCAAGTCCCTCTACTGAGAGGTTGAAAATAGTACTCCACATTACCGAAGTACAAAGTCCGCAGAGGAACATAATAACCATAATGATAGGCACTTCCTTTCCTTTAAGCATAATACTTACGGATGTAGGAATAAAGATTATACTCAGCAACATCGCTATCGCGAGAATGGAAACGACCGTAAGCATTCTTTTACTGGACACTTTCCCTGCAATCGAACCACCGATAAGACGTCCGACGAGCATCATTAACCAATACAATCCAATGAGCCATCCTGCAATCTTAGCGCCCAATCCCAGTCCTTGTGCCAATTTTCCTTCATGCACTCCCAGAGCCATATTATACTGATCTTCCGTAACCACCAGATTGTCATAGTCTTTTACTTTGTTCTCAAAGGCTTTCATATCAGTTTCGACGCATTGTGCCATATATGCAGCATCCTTTTGCTGGTGTTCATATTCACCTATTTGCAATTGTGCCTGCTCAGGAGTATAGGTAGTCATATAGAGGTTCGCGATATTCGGAATACCCACTTCCACTCCGACATAGAAGAAGATAGCTATCGCACCCAGCACGAAATGGCGGAACGATAAAGGACTATGTGTGTCTTTCTGTTTGTTTCCGCTCAGGCGAATCTGCTTTTCTTCCGGCGTTTCCATATGTGGTTCCGGAATCTTGGTGAAGAAAATGACAGCCGCCGCCAAGGCAAAGATAATCATAGCAATAATCATGACAGGAGCGGCGTCTCCGACTTCCGCTTCTTCAACAGCTCCTCCCACCAAATATCCGACTAAGATAGGCGCAATCGTACCACCGATAGAGTTACACGATCCACCAAACTGACACAGTTGGTTACCTCTGTTTCCTCCACCTCCCAAGGTGTTGAGCATAGGATTAACTACGACATTCAGCATGCACATTGAGAAGCCGGCAATAAATGCTCCCGCCACATAAATAGCGAAAGATTGTGCGGGTCCGGAAATCCATTGTACAGCCACTCCTAACAGACCTACAGTTACCGCCGCGAGTGCTGTGAACTTATAGCCTTTGCGTTTGAGTATAATTCCCGCAGGAATACCCATACATGCATAGGCGATGAAATTAGCTAATGTTCCCAATTGCGAGAGCGCACTACTTACACCGTACTGGTGTTTCACAATCACACCCATTGAGCCTGCCAGATTCGTGACAAACGCAATCATAAAGAAGAGCATAAACATTACCGCAATGGGTAGAATGTTTGATTTGGTTGATTTTGTCATAGTTGATATTATTTAAAAGTTAAAGATTTTTATCCAAGAAAAGGAGTATTCTCTCGTGCATGTGCTTGGCATTGTTTCCATTACGGAGATGATGATTGTCGTCCGGATAGAGCTGCATTTCAAATTGCTTGTCCGCATTCACTAACGCGTTAATAAATTGCATCGTATGTTGAACATGAACATTATCATCTGAGGTTCCGTGTATAATGAGCACATTTCCGGATAGATCCTTAGCTTTGTCAAGCAGCGAAGCACTATTATAACCTCTTTCATTGACCTGTGGGCGACGCATATATCGCTCGGTATAGCCCGTATCGTAGAGTCTCCAATCGGTTACAGGAGCGATTGCGATTCCTGCCTTGAAAGGATGATTCTTCCTGCTCATGGTAAAAAGTGTCTGATAGCCGCCGTAACTCCATCCGAGCAAAGCTATGCGGGTAGAGTCAATATAAGGCTTGTGCCCGATGTAATTGGCAGCAGCGATGAGGTCTTCCGCCTCTTTCTGTCCGAGAGACATATATGTTTCGTTGCGCCAAGCTCTTCCTCGGCAGTCAGACCCTCGCGGATCTACAATAAGTACTGCATATCCTGCTTCGACAAGCGCGTACTCAAATTTCTTGCGCCAGCGATTAAGAACGCGTTGACTTTGAGGACCACTATAGTGCATGAGTACCAAGGGAAGGTCATGTAGTTCCGTGGTCATAGTATCTCCATCCGGCAACAACAACATCGCTTCCAATTCCTGTCCGTGCTCATTCGGTATGCGAATCAGTTCCGGCTCAGGCAAATGATAGCTCTTCCATAGCGTAATCATAGCAGTATTGTCTAGGATTGTCTCGTTCTTCTCTGCTTTAAGTCCCGTAGTAGTGTAGAGTGAATATGTATTCGGTGTGTCAAAAGAATGGAAACAATCGATGAAGCGTTTGGCGTCATTGGCGAAACGTGCGCTGTGTATTCCATCTTCGGTTGTGAGTTGCGCGATGTTGCCTTTTTTGATGTTTACGGCATAAATCTGTCGTGTGGCGGGTGTTGGAGCGGCTTGGAAATAAAGTGTAGCCGTTTTTTCATCCACCGCATAAAGAGCCGTTACGTCCATGTTATCGGGCGTAAGAACTTTTTGTTGAACACCTTGCTGCGAAAAGAGATATGCCCGTCTCCATCCATCTTTCTCGCTCAGGACGATGAATCGTCCGTCGCTCAACCATTGCCATTCGTCAAAGAGCGAATAATCGATAAAAAACTCTTTGCTTTCTTCTTTGTAGAGAAGTTGCGAGACGGTCGATTTGGGATTGCACGAGAGCACTTCCATTTTAGTCTGGTCGCGATTGAGCCGTAAGACCAGAAGTTCATCTTTGTTCCACTTGATACGCGGCAGATACACATCGTCCGGATTATTCAACTGAATGGGCCGAATGGCTTTTGTGGCCACGTCATAGATACAAACAGAAGCTTTCGCGTTATTGCATCCTGCCTTTGGATAGCGCAAACTTTTCTCTGTCGGATATTGGGTATCGAGATAGTTCTGCCAACTAAACTCGGGCACATCAGTCTCGTCCAACCGCACGAAAGCCAGTTGTTTGGAATCCGGCGACCAAGCGAAAAGTGCAGTAGTGCCGAACTCCTCCTCGTACAACCAATCGGCAATACCGTTGATAATATCGGGGTTTTCGTCTTTTGTGACCGCAATCTCTGTGCGAAAATCGAGTTTATGGATGTATAAATTGTTATCTTTGGCAAATGCGACATATCTGCCGTCCGGACTCATTTGGGCGTCTCTTACTTTGCCGAGATTCAATCCCTCTCCCAATTGTTTCCGCGAATGGCGCATGGTGTCGATGATAAACCAATCTGCGATGCGCGAATGTCTGAAGATGCGCTCTTCGTTCTCATATTCAATACGATAGCGCCCGCTTTCCACCTTTTCAGCAAGGATGCTATCCTGTTGCGCCGTAGAAAGCGTTTGTGGATTAAAATCCCCGGCGAGAATAGCCGGAAGAACTGTCAGTATAGTTAGTAATTTTATCATAAGCGCAAGTATTTCTGTCCGTTACGAATAATCAGTTGGTATATTCCCAAAGGAATAATATATTGTTTGTCTTCATTCTCAGGAACCATTTCTATGGATTGTTGCTCCGGATGGCATGAGTATGATTCTTCTTTTGCAGAAGCAGGCTGAATCAGACGCATCGGAGAGTGTCCGAGAGTGGCAGGCATCAGACCGGAATAGAATTCAACGTAATCTTCTGTAGCCGCCAGCCATAACACATATGTTTTGCCTTTGTTTTTGGTGTAGAAAATGGTTTCTTCTCCGTTGTGGTACACGAGCCAAGGCGAAGGTTTGTCTATCATCGTCATGGAAGCCGTGTAACCGACAGGTATGCCCGACAAAGTATGCGTTATGTATGCCGTGTCCGGCGCTACGAAATCGATGGTATAATATTGATTTTCATCCTGTTGGTTAATGGGCGCGAAGTCCATTATTCCGTCCACAGGTACACCGGTTAACGCTATTTCGTTCTGGCTATTTACATACATATAGACGCCTGATTGCAAGTCGGTTACATACTCGGTTTCCTGACCCGGGTCATACCTGTACACCGCCCAAAGCGTAACATCCTCCGAAGGATAGAATTTATTGCCCGGAGCGTGTATTTCCGGCGGAGTTGTGAGCGTCCAGAACTCTCTTTCCGACCATCCTTCAAAATGCCAATTACCCTGATTGGTCAAAGAAGGCAACCATATCCCTTCTCCGGAAGCCTCTTCGGTCTTTGTGGCATAGACCTGCGTTCCGTTCATGAGAGTAACCGTTTTTGCAGAAACCTGGTCATACTGAATGACAAATTTCTCTATGTGCAAAGAGTTGGTCAATCCGATAAGTGACACAGACAATTCATTTACAGGAACCTTCTCTCCCGAGAAAACTGTAATCGGATGAAAAGAGGTATTGTCATACTCTCCCGTCCATTCTTTAAACGTGCCAGAAATGGATGCAAGCGTTTTCCCATCTCCCCAAACATTAAAAGTGCCGGCTCCAGAAGATTTGTTGGATCTTACATATACGTCAATATTGTCCACTAAAATATTATTAAGACCGGAAAGCCACAAAGTAGCGGTATCTCCCTGTCGAACAGTGCCTTTCTGATAGGAACACGAGTAAGCACAATCCATACTGTACGGCCAAGTGCCAGTTGCACTTACCGATGATTTGGACTCCACTGTGAAAGTCATAAGAGATAACAAAACGGACAACAACATACTTTATACCGATTACATGCCGTGAAAGTGCCCGAAATGAAAATTATTCACGAGGACACACAACGGACACGCAAAGGTACATAAAAAAGTTGAAAGTAGAAAGTCCGAATCAAAAAGTTGTGCATAAAAAGGTCAAAAAGAGTACTTTTTATAAAAAAAAATCGCGCGCGCTTGCGTGAATCAATTTTTTTTTGTATCTTTGCACCCAAATGTGTAAATTATAATCCCATATGGCTCAAAAGCAATCACAGAAGACCAAGAAGCCCCGTTCCGGTTTTTGGATATTATTGGTAGCCGCAATCGTACTTGAGGCTATTTCCTGCATCCAGTATTTCTATAGTCGTTCGATCATCGAGTCGGAAGCTGAAAACCATGCGAAAAGCGAGTTAAAAGCCGCCGAGTTAGAAATCAATGTGGTAACGACCGAAATGGAAGCCGCCGTCAAGATGCTATCCACCATAGCCGAGCGCTATTTAGACAAGCCGGAGGCTATGTATTTATGCACTCGTTTTCTACTTGAGACTCTTGATAACGTGGAGAGTGCCGGCATAGCATTCGTTCCAAACTATTTTCCTAAACAGGGACGCTGGTTTGAAGTATGCAGTAGTCGTTACACGGAAGAAACATTCGAAGGTGACGGAAAGGGTTTTGAGATGGTAGGCAACGGAATTTATACTCGTCAGATAGGCGGCGCGGACCATGATTATCTGTCCTCTGAATGGTTCGGAAACGGTATGACGATAGACAGTTGCTGGTGGTGTGAGCCGTATCTTGACGATGCCGGGGCTCAAAAGATGGTTGTTAGTTGCTCCTATCCGATTCATGACCATGAAGGCAAAGTAGTGGCGGTAGCGTTAGTTGATTTGTCTCTTCAGCGTCTGACAAACATCTCACAATATCTGCAAGTATTCAAAGACAGTTACTTCTCCATCCAATCCTCCACGGGAGTGGATATCGTGGAACGGCCAGACACAGCTTCAGGACGCAAATATAAAATATACGACGAAGAGATAGATGCGACGGGATGGCATATCTCTATCATTATTCCTGAAGATGTACTTTACGCCCAACTCAAACATGTAGGAATGATAGTTACTCTTCTGATGCTACTTGGCATGTTGTTGCTGGTATTTATTTTGTACCGTGCGGGCAGAGATATTCGTAATCTTATGTCCATGAATCGTCAGAAAGAGCGTATATCACGCGAGTTGGAGATAGCGAAGAATATCCAGACAGCCATGCTGCCGAAAACCTTCCCTCCCTATCACAATCGTCAGGATTTGAGCATGTACGGTCTTATTCTTCCCGCCAAAGAGGTGGGCGGCGACCTATATGATTTCTTTGAGCGCGACGAGAAATTGTTTTTCTGTGTAGGCGATGTGAGCGGAAAGGGTGTTCCTGCCTCGTTAGTGATGGCCATGACCCGTTCGCTATTCCGCTCATTCTCGGTACACGAGCACGACGTAGCCGCTCTGACGATGCAAATCAACAACGCCATGTCCGAGACGAACGAACAAAATATGTTTGTGACCCTGTTTATCGGTATTATGGATTTACAGACAGGCCAATTGAGTTACTGCAACGCCGGTCACAACGCGCCCGTGCTGATTCAGCATAGCTGGCAAACAGATTGCCCAAGCGGCTCTTCCGTTGAGATGCTTCCGACGATACCCAATCTGCCGTTAGGTATTCTCTCCGGTTATGCTTATACTCCTCAGACAACAACTATTCAACGCGGAGATACATTGTTCCTATATACCGATGGTCTGACAGAAGCGGAGAACTCCAATAAAGAATTGTTCGGCGAAGCGCGCATGTTAGACGCGTTACGTACTTTTGAAGCAGCACAAAATAATCCGATGGATCCACAGAAAGCCCAGCAGGAGATAGAATATGTGCTGCAATCCGTACATGATTTCGTAGGAGAAGCCGAGCAGAGTGATGATTTGACGATGCTGGTAATCAAACGCTTAACTATAGATGGAGAGCAAAAAGAGGATAATCATCCATTGAAACACTCCATCGTCATGCGTAACGATATCCAGCAAATACCAACGCTGGCGGAATGGATTGAAAGTTTGAATATTCCTGTCGCACTCAACATGACGATTAATCTTGCTCTCGAAGAAGCGGTAACGAATGTCATGTTATATGCCTATCCGAATGAAAACGGCAAAGTACTCATCGAAGCCGAGAAATCCGAACGAATGATAACTTTCATTATTTCCGACAATGGAATACCTTTCGACCCGACGCAGCGTCCGGAAGCAGATATCACTCTCACGGCAGAAGAGCGTTCCATCGGCGGTCTCGGGATTCATTTGGTACGCCAAATAATGGACGAAATACATTACGAACGCAAGGATAACCGGAATATCCTGACGCTGGTCAAGAAACTATAACACAAAACAATACAAATATGACAACAACCATTCAAGAGAACGGCAATCAACTGATTGCTTTATTCAACGGCCGATTAGACACAGTTGCGTCAATCCCAACGGCAGAGGCAGTAAAACCTCTTTTGGAAGCATCCAACCGTGAGATTATTCTCGATTGCAGCCAACTGGAGTATATTTCCTCATCGGGTCTTCGTATTTTCCTATCCATCCGCAAGGAAGCCGCGTCGCACGGTTCCAAGGTCATAGTACGGAATATTAGTGCTGACATTCGCCAAGTATTCATGATGACCGGTTTTATCAGCCTGTTTGAGATACAGTAACCGAAGCACACCATATGGATCTGCATTCAGAACTGATATTGGAAGAATACCGCGAATCGCTTCCTGTTTTCAAACAGATGGAAGAGGAGGTATTAGCTACGCTCAAAGATGTGTTAGCGCGTAACGGGATAGTGGTAACGGCCATCGAAGCAAGGGTAAAAACCGAAGAAAGTCTGTCCGGAAAGTTGGCTCTAAAAGGAAGCAAATATACGACGCTGAGTGACATTACAGATATCCTCGGTGCGCGTATTGTGACCTTTTACACGGACGATGTGGATCGTATTGCAGCTATCGCCGAGCAGTTATTCGATATTGATTGGGACAATTCCGTTGACAAGCGCAAGTTACACCAATTGGACAGTTTCGGTTATAATTCTCTGCATTATATCTGCAAGTTGCCGAATTATCCTTACCGTTTCGAGTTGCAACTCCGAACAACTTTGCAGCATGCTTGGGCATCTATCAACCACGATACCGGCTACAAATCCGGAGTGGAAATACCTCGAGAGTACATCCGCCAGCTAAACCGCTTGGCAGGAATGCTCGAAATGGCAGACGACGAGTTCAGCCGCATCCGCACAGAGATTAATGACTATCGCCGCCGTGTACAACAGCTGGTTCAAAACGGCAAGTTGGACGATGTATCCTTAGATGGCGATACGTTCCGCAGTTACCTGCAAGCAGGTCCGCTGGACAAACTGAACAAACGAATAGCCGCCATCAATCAGGCAGAGATACAAGAAGTTCCGCTCATCCGCTATCTGCGTGTTCTTAAAGCATTGATGTGCAACACATTAGGCGATGTGGACCGTTTGATCAAGAAATACGGAGACGATGCTTACCGTTTGGCTCGTCACCAACTTGGAAACACAGACATAGACATTATATCTTCCGCAGTGGGATTGCAAAACATATGCATAGTGTGCATCCTTAGTACCGGAGGAGGAAAGATAGGTCTCGTTCGTCTATTCGATGTGCTCAACGGACATAACAGCCAGAACGATACATTAGCAGAGTTGACCTACGAACAGGCATCTTCTCTACCTTTCATGAAAAAAAACGATTGATTCATTCTAATTTACAACTCATTATGGAACCGATATTGATTGATTTGAACGACTACGAGCGTACCGGCGAAGGAGCTAACGGCGCAAGTTATAACCATAAAACCGACAAGACGGTGATGATGAAGTTATACTTCCGCAATTTTGATGCAGCCAAGCAGGAATTGGAACTTGCCCAAAAAGTATATGATGCCGGAATACCCACTCCTAAACCAGGCGACCTTGTAACCGATGGAGAAAAAACCGGCATTCGTTTCCGCCGTATAGATGGTAAAAAATCCTATTCACGTGCTTGTGGCGACAATCCCGAGCGTACAGAAGAATATGCCCGTGAATTCGCACAGTTATGCAAGCATTTGCATACCACACACGTGGATACCAACCTATTTGAGAATGTCAAAGATCGTCTATACAAGATGCTGGAGGAAAACCCGTTCTTTCCGGATGAGCAGAAACGAAAAATCCATGACTTCATAGCCTCTGCACCGGATGCAGATACCGCCATTCATGGTGATTTGCAGTTCAGCAACGGTATTTTCGTGGAAAAAGATGGTGTTCTTCCAAGAAAAACTTTTTCTACAGGTCATGCCGAAGATAAAAGATATTATATGGAATGCAGAAAAATCAGATAAATTTTATTTTTTTAAAAAAAATTAAAAAAAAGCTTGATTTCTGAAAAGAAATATGCTATAATAAGATTATGCTAATATGCTGAAGATGTGAAAAGACCGGAACAACAGTCCGGTCTTTCGTTTTGCAGCAGGAACAAAGAAAGGCAGGTAATGAATTTGAAATTAAAGAAATTCGGTGCAACAGAACAAAAAGTTTATGAACTGATTGCCCCCATTGTGACAGAACTCGGCTATCTGGTCTGGGATATCCGCTACGAAAAAGAAGGA
>ONQO01000071.1 GCA_900319995.1 uncultured Bacteroidales bacterium | reverse complement strand
ATTGGCGTTATGGGCTTTTCGGCGGGAGGACACTTGACGATGATGTCTTATACGCATAACAGAACAGCATTTAAACCCTCTTTCCTGTGTCCTGTCTATCCGGTTGTTACTTTCTCCGATAAGCGGTACGTTCATCGCCGCTCACGCCGCGGAGCGCTTGGGGTTTGGGGACAATTCAATAAAACGAAAAGGGATAGTCTTTCCATCGAGAAACATATTACGCCGGACTGTCCGCCGGTTTTCCTTGTTAATTGCGTGGATGATCCCACAGTTAAATATCGGAATTCCGAGTTACTGGATTCGGCGCTCACGGCGAACAATGTGCAACATACCTATTTACAATACCGCACGGGAGGACACGGATTTGGAGCCTCGGATACCAAAGGAACAGAAGAATGTAGAAAATGGAAAAATGAATTTATACAATGGATATCGAATTTGAATCAATAGAACATATCAGGGAGTTTCAGAACGAACTGCTACGCAAACAGGTGTCTTATCTCGCGGCACACTCACCGTACTATAAACGTATGTTTGCTGCGACGGGAATACAACCATCAACTATTCGCACGATTGATGACCTTCAGCGGCTTCCTTTTACGGAGAAAGCCGACTTGCAGCGTTTCAACGATGATTTTCTATGCGTGCCACGCGAGGAGATTATTGATTACATCACTACTTCCGGTACGCTTGGAGATCCTGTGCTGTTCGGCTGTACGGAAAAAGACTTAGAGCGTTTGGCATATAACGAGCATAAGTCTTTTGCTTGTGCCGGGCTGCATAAAGGAGATATTCTCCAACTCATGACAACTATTGATAAACGCTTCATGGCGGGACTCGCTTATTGGATGGGAATACGCCGAATGGGAGCAAGTATTATTAGAGTAGGGAATGGTATTCCTGAGTTGCAATGGGACACGATTCAGCGTTTACACCCTACGGCCATCATGTGCGTGCCTTCCTTCATATTGAGGCTCATTGAGTATGCGGAAC
Organism: uncultured Bacteroidales bacterium; assembly: GCA_900319995.1. Classification (GTDB taxonomy): domain Bacteria; phylum Bacteroidota; class Bacteroidia; order Bacteroidales; family Paludibacteraceae; genus Colicola. The sequence continues at coordinate 16,612 of ONQO01000071.1, read as the reverse complement.
AGAATAATATAGACTATCGGCATTCATCTATACGTAAGATTATCGGTATCGGAGAAGGTTTGCGCGATCAGCAGTTCAACCTTAATCTGCTTGGACAGCGTATTCATGATAAGTGGCCGGAAGTGGAACTGTATGCTACCTATTCGTCAACCGAGATGTCGGCCACCTTCTCCGAATGTGAACATGCTTGCGGAGGACATGTACATCCCGAATTGATTATCGTGGAGATTATTGGTGAGGACGACAAAACTGTTGAGGATGGTATGCCTGGCGAAATAGTTATTACTACGCTTGGAGTGGAAGGAATGCCTTTATTGCGTTTTCGTACTGGCGACATTGCCGCTAAAGTGGTAGAACCCTGCGCTTGCGGGCGTAATAGTTACCGACTAACGCCGCTTATTGGGCGCAAACATAATATGATTAAACTGAAAGGCACTACGATTTATCCACCTGCTATCAATGATGTTTTGGACAATACACCATTCGTTGGGAACTATGTCGTGGTTGTGCGTTCCTCGGAAGCTGGAACAGATGAGGTGATTGTGCGTATAAGTCTGAATGATAGCACGATAAAGGCAGATAGTGCAATCAAGACGCTCAAGGATCGTTTCCGCAGTCGTCTGCGCGTTGCACCGGAGGTGGAAATCCTTCCCGCGGATGTCATACAACAAATCAATTTCCCCGCTAAGAGCCGTAAGCCCGTTAAATTCATTGACGAAAGAGTAGGCTGAACAGGCATATAAAATGAAAAAATGCTTATTGCGCATATATGATTTCTTCGCATCGCATAGACGCGGATTATGGATAGGTTTTTCCGCTGTCCTTTTGTTGCTTGTTGGGCTGGCTATCTCGTTGCGTTTCCACGAGGACATAATGGATTTTTTGCCGGTGGAGGATTCCGATAGAGAGTCCCTGACCGTGTATCAGACACTCCAGAACGCATCCCGTATAGTGTTGATAGTAGAATCTGAAGCACATGGCGGGCAAGCGGAAACCATGCAGATGGAAAATGCTATTGATGCTTGTGCTGAACGGTTGCCGGACTTGGTTACCGAAGCGGATTTAGATGCCTATTTGGAGCATCTTCAGTTCGTGTATAGTCAGATTCCCTATTTCCTGACAGAAAGCACATTAGGACATTTGGACTCGCTTTTCTCTACTCCTGCCATACGGAGCGCGTTACAGCGTGATAAAACAATACTTGCTACACCGGGAACAGGTTTCCTTAGTGCGGTCATTCAGTCCGATCCATTGGGACTGGTGCCATTAGGACCCGGCAATTCTCCGTTTACTTCCGTGGATGGATACATGATGACTGCCGATAGACGCATGGCTTTTGCTTTCTATGATTCACCTTACGGCAGCACGGAGACGCAACGTAATGCAGCGTTGGTTGATTCGCTCAATGCCGTAACGGATGAACTGGCTGAGTGTTTTCCTGACTTGAAGATCCGGTGGATAGGGGCACCTGTGGTATCGGTAGGTAATGCGCGTAGGATAAAGACAGACACACTCCTTTGTATCGCTTTGTCGCTCGTACTCATTATTGCTTTGCTGGCATATGCTTTCCCGCGTCGCAGGGACTTGTTGCTGATTATGCTTTCGGTTTCTTTTGGCTGGCTGACAGGTATGGCTGCGCTGCGTGTGGCGACTCCTGTGGTCAGTGCTGTTGTGCTTGGGATATGGAGTGTTCTCATCGGCATTGCAGTGAACTATCCCTTACACCTATTAGTACACCAGCGTTACACCACTTCCGTTCGCCAAACGCTGGACGAGGTTCTTTCTCCGCTTGTCATAGGGAATATAACGACCGTCGGAGCTTTTATGGCACTTGTGCCGTTGCATGCCACTGTTTTGAAGCATTTGGGCATATTTGCCGCCGCCATGCTTATCGGTACAATTGGTTTCTGTATTTTCGTGTTGCCACATCTCATGTCAGACGAAAAAACTCCTATTCGCGAGATAAAACTGAATACGGAGAGGTGGAAAAACAATAGGAACGGTCTGAAAGTATTCGGTCAATGGGCAGTTGTTGGTTTGACCGTGGTTGCGGGTATTTATCTGATGGCAAGCGGCAAATGGTCTGATGGCAAATGGTTCGATTCGAACCTTAGTCATATCAATTATATGACTGCAGAGCAGCGGGCGGACTTTGCTTGTTTCGACTCCATCGGCAGACTCGTTTCTGCTGAGGATAATCGGAAATATTTGGCTCCTGAAGCTAGAACTGAATTGCAACACAGAGCGGAACAATGGCAGAACTATTGGTCGTCTCATAATGCCGACAGCGTTGTTGCATGTATTCGGAGAGAGGCTGTGGATGTCGGATTTCGTCCGGATGTGTTCGAGCCCTTCTATGCTGTTCTGACTGATTGGCAACCGATAGAACAGATAGATACTCAAATGCTTGGAGAACTTTGGCCCGGTAAGTTTGATGCTGCGGGGCTTAATGCGCATCTTACTCAGGGATTGAGTGACAATTTTGATTATATTGGGCTTTGCTGCTCCGCCATCGTCTTCCTCTTTCTATGCCTTAGTTTTCGCAATATTTGGCTGGCGTTCATCGCTTTTATGCCTATGGCACTCAGTTGGGTTTGGATATTGGCGATGATGCAACTATTAGGGATGCAGTTCAATATTGTCAATGTTATTCTCGCTACATTTATCTTTGGGCAGGGAGACGACTATACCATTTTTATTGTGGAAGGTCTGCTCTACGAGCGTCGTACCGGCAAAACGATTCTGCCGCAATTTCGCCAATCTATTCTCCTTTCGGCGCTGATTATGCTTATCGGCATCGGTATTCTTGTCTTTGCGGTGCATCCTGCCATGCATTCGTTGGGGAGCATCACGCTTATAGGTATGTCGGTCGTACTGCTTATGGCGTTGACGATTCCGCATCTCCTCTTCCTGCTTATCCCTGAGAAATGGCTAAAAGTATAGGGGAGTTATTGCCTGACGAATTGCAGCATCCTCCATTCATTGCTGGCATGTATGTCAGACAAACAGAATCCGTGGCTTTCGGCGGTTGTTTTCAGAATAGGGCAGTCGTCTTCGTAAAATCCACTCAGCCATAGTTCGCCGCCCGGCTTCGTATGAGCCGCATAAGCATCCATATTCGATATCAGGACATTACGGTGGATATTTGCCAGAATAAGGTCGTATTGCCCTTTGGGAACGGTATGGTTGAGTAATACCTCTATTTCCTCTGCATTCAGTTCTGCATTTTCTTTGGCGTTCTCTACGCTCTTCTCGTCGATATCGACAGCTGTCACATGTGCTGCTCCGAGGCGTTTGGCGAAAATGGCAAGCACGCCGGTTCCTGTTCCGTGGTCAAGTACCGCCTTGCCTGCCAAATCCGCTTTCTGTAACGCTTCTGTCATCATTGAGGTCGTTTCGTGGTGACCGGCTCCGAAGGCGCAGTGGGGCACTATCCGGATGCCAAGAGCCAATTCCTGAACTGGATGCGAGGATTCCCATACGGCATTCCAGTTCTCATCCGGGCAAGCCTCTACGCTTTTTAGAGTGGCGCCTTCCGTTTCGGAGATGAACTTTTCTATCTTGGTGCTATTGGCTGACCATAATTCCGAAGGAATATAGCAGTCGCCGGCATCGATGGTGTCGAATCCGAGGTCGAAGAGTTGTTGCTCAAATACATCCGCTTGCCATTCCGCGCGAAAGGAGGTCTCAATATGTGCTACGTGGTATTTCACAGAAGCGGTAAGGGAAAATTACCATCGGTTGTAATGGATGATCTCGGCATTATATTTGTCTTTTACTTCGGGTTGCTCGGCAGGAACACCCACAGGGACGATACAGAGAGGAACAATATGTTCCGGAAGACCTAACATCTGCTGAACGAATGAGGCGCGTTCCATGTTGGGGTGCAAGCCTGTCCATACTGCTCCTAAGCCCATGGCATGAGCCGCTAACAGCAGGTTCTCCGTTGCTGCTGATACATCATTAATCCAGAAATCACGACCGGATCCTTCGATGGCTTTGCTCATATCGCCGCAAGGAATAATAGCACATGCGGGATGATTGCTGCAACGCGAGAAAGGCAGCTCTTCGCCTAAGCGTTCGATGATAGCTTCGTCGGTCACAACGATGAATGCCCAGGGCTGTTTGTTGATTGCAGAAGGAGCTGCCATGGCGGCACGAAGGAGCGTGTCGATTTGCTCGGAGGAAATCTTCTCTCCGGTAAACTGGCGCACGGAGACGCGACTCATAATGTTGTTGATTGCCTGATTTTCCATACTTGCTGGTTTTGGGGTGCATCCTATAAGCGCGATGGCGCATAGGGATGCAAAGAATAATTGTTTCATATTAATTTAGTTTTAGTTTTCTGTATTGAATATTCAAATCTTTTCACTTAGAATCTTTATGGCTTCTCCTACGAGATAATTGCTTCCGCCAACGAAGATAACATCTTCTGCTTTTGCTTGCGTCTTCGCATAGCGAATGGCGTCGGCAAGAGAGTCAATTGCTATAGCGCCCTCTTTCCCCCACATGCTTAGCATCTCTTGGGCTGTCCGTGCGCGATGAGTGTCAGGGGTAGTGAAGATATAGTGGTATTTCTCTCCTTCCGGTAAAAGACGCATGACGACATCCGTATCTTTGTCGTTAACCATTCCGAATAGTATCCATATATCAGGATTGTCCAATTCCTTGAGTTGGCGAGATACGTATTGGATGCCATGACTGTTATGGCCGGTGTCGCAGATAATCGTTGGGCGCTCGCTCAGGATCTCCCAACGCCCGCGTAAACCCGTTAACTGACAAACATGTGCAAAGCCTTCGGCAATCGAGGTACGCGATAAAGGAATGTGGTTACTTTCGCACGGTATATTCTTTAATACTTGCAGGGCTACATAGGCGGTCTGTAAGTTATGCGATTGGTAGATGCCCTTGAGTTCACATTCACTTGCTTCCTGATGGCGGCGCTTACCCAGGTAACCGCATTGGTCTGCAAACCATATACGGCAATCGGTAGTCTCCAAACCATTGCCCAGAATGCCACACTCGCGCGCACGTTCAATAAATATATTCATCGTCTGAGGGTGCGTCTCGCCGATGACGCAGGGAACGCCGGCTTTCATGATACCGGCTTTCTCACGGGCTATTTTAGGGAGAGTGTTGCCTAAAAACTCTGTATGGTCAAATCCGATATTGGTGATAACTGTTAGAAGAGGGTGGAGTACGTTTGTACTGTCTAATCGTCCGCCAAGACCCGTTTCGATAACTGCTATATCTACTTCTTTCTGAACGAAATACGCGAATGCCATGGCGGTCATGGTTTCAAAGAAAGAGGGTTGTAGTTCGTCTAAAAACTTCTTATTGGTCTCAACGAACGCAGCTACATCTTCTTCGGCAATCGGTACTCCGTTGATACGGACACGCTCGGTGAGACTCACCAAATGAGGGCTGGTGAATAGTCCTACGCGCAGTCCGGAGGCTTGTAGGGCCGCGGCAATGAGATGGGCTGTGGAGCCTTTACCATTGGTGCCTGCTATATGGACTGCTTGCAAATGTTCGTGTGGGTTACCCACATGAGCCATCAGGCGCAAGGTGTTTGCCAAGCCTGGCTTGTACGCATCGGAGCCAATCATATGAAACGGCGGACGAGATGTGTACAGATATGTTATCGCTTCTTGATAAGACATGCTACTCTCAACTCTCAACTCTCAATTCTCAATTCTCAACTCTCAACTCTTCTCCACCATATTGAAATTCAGTACTCCTTCCGCGCGTTTCATGCATAGCCATTTGTAGAAACGAGGTGTGACGCGTATAGGCATAGAACGGCTCGTGAGGGCCACTTGCTGTCGTGTCAGCGGGTTATATACCGTTATGTGCAAGCGACCTGTTCCGGGATTTTCTTTGATCTTGTCAACCATTTCGTCGATGATCTCTGGGGTTACTGATTCCAATTCCAAACGGATATTGATTCCACCCGTTCGTTTGTCCTGAGATTCGTTGAGCATCTCAACCTGCTGTACGTTAAACTCGAAATCGGCCTCATCGTCTTTGGCTTCCTTGAACCATTTCATGCCGGCGTTTTTCTGCTGAACGACACCGGATACAAGTACGTAAAGGTCTTTGAGCATCAGATGACCGAAACGGTTGTAGGCGTTGCCGAAAAGAACGAATTTGTAACTGCCGGTATAGTCTTCAATAGTATAGCGTCCGTAGGGATTATTATTCTTGGAGGTCAGTTGTTCGGCTTCGGTAATCAGTCCGCCGAGGAGGCAGGGCTGGTTCTTGTGAGCCGCAATAAATTCGGAAGGAAGAACCGGTTTCTCTTCGGACGACTCTTCTTCGCTTCCCTCGGCCATCTCAACACGGATGCGTTTCTCTGCCTCTTTACGTTCTTCTGCTTTGCGCCATTTGTCAAACTGAGACAACTCGTTAGCGGTTACGTTGCATAGTTCGCGGATCTCGTATTCGTATTCGTCTAACGGGTGGGCGGAGAGGTAGATACCTATCAGGTCTTTCTCTTTGTTAAGGCGTTCAATGGTGTCCCAATGAGGAACTTGAGGTAAGTCTGGATGCTTTATTTCGATAGCGTTTGACAAGTCGCCGAAGAGTGAATTGGCGTTGTTGGCTTTGTCGGCCTGCCATTTGTTGCCATAATTCATGAGCAGCTCCAAACCGCTACTTCCGTATTCATCTATGCCGAAGAACTGCTCGCGGTAGATATCTTCAAAACATTCGAATGCACCGGCTTGGGCTAAGTTCTCTATCGTTTTCTTGTTGCAGGACTGCAGGTTGACGCGCTCTAAGAAATCGAAGATGCCCGTGTATTTCCCGTTCTTCTCACGCTCGGAGATAATCGCTTCTGCGGCGCCTTCGCCTACACCCTTGATGCCTCCTAATCCAAAGCGGATGGCACCTTTGCTGTTGACTGTGAACGACAATTCCGATTCATTCACATCGGGCTCCAACACACTTAGGCCGAGTGCTTTGCACTCGTCCATCAGTTTGGTTACTTCTTTGATATCGTCCTTGTGCACCGTTAGGTTGGCTGCCATGAACTCGGCTGGGTAGTGAGCTTTGAGGTAACCGGTCTGGTAGGCCACCCATGAGTAGCATGCCGCATGCGATTTGTTAAATGCGTATGAGGCGAATTTCTTCCAGTCCTCCCATATCTTGTTCAGTATTTTTTCGTCATGACCGTTGGCTTTGCCGCCTTCCATGAATTTGTCCTGTAGAGAGGCCAGTACGTCCATCTGTTTCTTGCCCATTGCTTTACGGAGCTTGTCGCTCTCGCCACGCGTGAAATTGGCTAACAGGCGGCTCAAAAGCATGACTTGTTCCTGATAGACTGTCACTCCGTAAGTGTCCTTCAGGTATTTCTCCATGACTGGTATGTCGTATGTGACTGGTTCTATGCCTTGTTTGCGGCGTATGAACTGAGGGATGTAGTCCATCGGACCCGGGCGGTAAAGGGCGTTCATGGCGATGAGGTCGCCGATGACAGTGGGCTTGAGTTCACGCAGGTATTTCTGCATTCCACCGGACTCGAACTGGAACACGGCTACAGTACGACCCTCCTGGAATAGTTTGTACGTCAGTTCGTCGTCGATGGGGATATGGTCTATGTCGATGTCTATGCCTTGTGCTTTCTTCACGTTGCGCAGGCACTCTTTGATAATCGTAAGCGTGATGAGTCCCAGGAAGTCCATTTTGATTAGCCCGACGCTCTCCACCACATGCCCATCATATTCGGTCACAAGAACACGTTTCTTGCTGTTCTTGTCCTCTACGGAACTTAGAGGTGCAAAATTGGTCAGATCGTCTGCTCCTATGATGACGCCGCACGCATGGACGCCAACCTGACGAATCGTTCCTTCCAAACGAGCTGCGTATTCCAACATGGAACGTGTGTTCGGGTCGCCGCTCTCGTATTCGCGTTTCAACTCGGTGATGTACTTGTAGCAGTTTTTGAGGTTGACCTTGGGTTTCTTGCCCTTGGCGTCTGTTCCTACGCTGTCCGGAAATTCGCGTTCGGGAATTAGTGCTTTCAGTTCGTTCACACGAGCAAGCGGAATCTGCTGTACACGTCCCACATCTGCCAATGCTGACTTGGTCGCCATCTTGCCGTACGTCACAATATGCGCTACGTGCGTCTCGCCGTACTTGCGGCTGACATAATCCAGTACTTTGCCACGACCGCAATCCTCAAAATCGGTATCTATATCCGGCAGAGAGATTCGGTCTGGATTAAGGAAACGTTCGAACAGCAAATCATATTTCAATGGGTCTAAATCCGTGATTTTGAGACAGTAAGCAACTACGGAACCGGCTGCTGAACCACGACCAGGACCTACGGACACATCTAATTCCTCACGTGCTGCACGGATAAAATCCATTACGATGAGGAAATAACCGGGGAAGCCCATGCTGATAATCGTATTGAGCTCAAAATCAATGCGTTCTTTCAGTACACTGTCCGTTTCCAATCGTTCTTTTCCATATCTCTGTAGCGCTCCTTCCATCGTCAGATGGCGTAAATAAGCACTTTCAAATGCGAGGCGGTCCGGATAATCTTCCTCTTTGCCAAAAGACGAAGGAATGTCGAACTTCGGCATTATAGGTCCGTGGTCGATGTCATATATCTCCACTTTATCGACGATCTCTTGGGTGTTAGCAAGTGCTTCGGGAATGTCGCTGAATATTGCTGCCATCTCTTCCGGGGTCTTTAACCACTCCTGCTTCGTGTAGTGCATGCGGTTGACATCATTCACAAAGTGGTTGGTACTCAGACAGATAAGACGGTCGTGTGCCTCTGCATCTTCTTCGTTCACAAAGTGTGAGTCGTTCGTACAAATAATCTTCACGCCGTGTTTGCGGGCTAATGCAATCAACACGGGGTTGACCTGTTTCTGACGCTCATACACTTCTTGGTCGCCGCCGGCTTTTTGGGTCTCATGACGCTGCAACTCTATGTAGTAATCTTCTCCGAATATGCTTTTGAACCATTCAATAGTCTCTTCTGCTTCTGAAAAAACACCTTGCTCGATGGCCTCGGATAGCGTTTGACCGCCATCTGTGGCGGGGGAAGAGGAGAGTGCTTCCATGATTTTCTGAGGAAGTTCGCCTCCGAGACACGCGGAGGAACAGATAATACCTTCGTGCCATTTCTCCAATAACTCTTTGTCTATGCGGGCGGTATGATAGAAAGCGTCGGTCATGTAGCCCGCGGAAACAAGACGGCAGAGATTATGATAACCCGTTATGTTTTTCGCTAACAAAATCAAGTGCCATCCCGAACGGTCGATGATGTAAGTTCGACCTTCCGCATTCACCGCTTTGTCCTCGCGACGGGAAAGACGACCGCGACGAGCGCAATAGGCTTCCGTGCCTACTATCGGTTTGAAGGGGATATAAGGCACTTCTTCGCCACTTTCTGTTTTTTGACTTTCTGATTGCTGCTTGCGGCTTTTGTTTATCTTTTTGCAGTAGTCCAACAGGTCTTTGATTCCATACATGTTACCATGATCGGTCAGTGCAACGGCATTCATTCCCGTCGCAATACATTTATCTACAATCTCTTCCACTTTCGACAACCCATCCAGCAACGAGTAGTGAGAGTGTACATGCAAATGCGTAAAATCCATAATTTCAAAATTTGCTGCAAAGATACAAAAAAGTTTTCAAATACGCAATACTTTGCATACATTTCATATTCCTTTCTTTTAATTATTTTTTGATTTGCACTTTTTGCACTTTCTGCACTTTCTCCTTTCAAAGTGCAAATAGTGCAGATAGTGCAATATCATTTTTTATTGTTAATGATGCTTTTTTTCTATAAATCGTTAGCTATTCTTATATATTCTTAGTTATTCGTTAACGATTCTCGAAAGTATTACCTATGCACAAGCGAGGCACTTCCTATACACTCCGTGCCGAATCTTTTGAACGGCGCCTGTCTGCTGCCAATCAGTGCGTTACAAAAAGCCATAAAAAAGTGTCGCGTTTTTTATGTTGTATATTAACGTGAGTTCGATATAATTTTAAATCGCAACCGGTCTATGGGAATAATTAATTCTACAAGCATTTTTTTCACCTCCTTTCTGTTGTTTATCATTCATTTTACTGACTCTTACCACTCTTTTACCAGACAATCTCGCGACCATTACGCGACCATTACGGACGTCACCGTACCGTCCTTTTCGCGTGTTTTTACCCTGTTACTCCGCCTCCGGTTGACAGGATACCGCTTGACGCCCTTAGTACGTATACATACCCCCCTTATAGGGGGTGTATGTAGTACTAACGGGCTCAGGTAACCTCGTCAAAAAGCTGTTGTTGATGATGTAATATATACTCTCTGCGGCTATTGATCAGGATGGTTTGCAGCATTCCGCTGTCACGTGCTTCCTGCATTAATGTTTCCGCAAAATGTGTAGGTCTTCCTCTACGCTGGTGCAGGCGACTGGTAGCCCGTTGGTATCCAAACAAAACTGCACCTTCCCGTGCATGGTCTGTGTTGTTTTCGTTCCGGCTGCAAAGGTACGGAAATTTATTGATATATGCGTTTCAAATTTTTGAAACGGCATCCTGATGAGGGGATTGTATGAACCGGATTGCCCGATAGATGGTAGCGCGAGATGCTTGGAATTCATAGGATTTGTGTAATCTTGGAGTGCAGACACCGTTCAATTAAAAGAACGCATTACGCCCGACAACAAATTTGATGTCGGATGTTTAACCCACTTTCTTTTGGTTTATGGGTCAATTTGCAGCCTGCAAAATGACCTATACGCCTAATTTTAGTTAAACAATACGCGTCCATTTTCGGACGTCCCTACTATACCTAAAATTAACGTGAGTTCGACATAAGAAACGAATACTAAGTATTTGATTTATAGAAAAATAGTTAAAAAAATATCAAAAAAACTTGCATATATGCGGATTTTTTTGTAACTTTGTAGTGTCCAATCAAACAAAGTACAAACTAAAACATCCAACATTATGCAAGTTGAAAACGAGTGCAAAGTTACAGAAATTTTTTGTATTATCTATGATCTATAGCGCAAGTGGAACACTCACGCCATAGATCTATTGCTAATTTTCTGTGCAATACGTTTGTTGCACTTGCAGCGTACTGCTATTTCCTGAAGAAGCCGTCTCTAAATCTGGAATTTGAGCAGTCTAATCAGCTTTGCCTCTTTTAAAATTATATCGAACTCACGTTATATTATTGTCATCCCAAAATCGGCACAAAGAGCCTTGGTTTTTTTCATCATCTTCATTAGATTCCATGCAGTAGCAGCCATGTATGAAGTCATGCAGATATGTGAATCTTAATATCTGTCATTTTGTTGTTTTATGCTCAAACTCGTTAGGGTGCCCAATTATCAACAATTATGATAGAGGGCGCGTCAAAACTACTGACGCGCCCTCTATCATAATGACGTTTTGTTATTCTAAAATAGGTGGTAAAGGCACTTCAAAAAATTGCCTTAAATGTGCCCAATTTATTACCTAAACGGGCTATCCTAAAAACGTGGAATTTTTAGAAGTGCCCCCAAGTTAGAAAGCCTCCACACCGTCTTTAGGATTATTGTTTACGTTTCCAGGTGCTTGGGATGGTCCTTCTCCACTGACCATCAGTACTTGTAAGGCAGAGAGGCGGAAAACCTCTGTAACAGGAGTTATATATATATTCTTTTTCATATTACTTTACTATTTTTTGACCGTTAATAATATAAACACCATGTTCCGTGCAATTTCTGTTTACAGGTCGACCGAGGATGTCATAACATTGGTCATTCGTCATTTGCCATTGGTCATTTGTCATTTGTTCATTTAAACCCGTAGCGGTCTGCGGAGCTTGTGCATTACCGATAACAATATGCCGTCTTCCTACAATGGGTTTCGGCGCATTGTTAGCACCTTTGAGAGGCACTTCGTCCATTTTGATATAAGCTCTGTTCTCCGGCATCCAGCAGTTGCCTCCGCAAAGTTGGAACATATTGTTATAAACAATATAATTGCCCTCTAACTTATTGCCCGACGTACCTGCAGCTCCATCGGTGATGTATTCAAACGTGCCATGCAAGCCGTTATTATTTTCTAAAGAAGGATTGAGAACGGCTGTGTGTGAGAGATAATAGACATGTATTGTACTCTCATCCGGGACAAAGACATATGGAACACCGGGTTCGAGTTGTGTTACCTCTTCTAATGTGATGTTCCAGGGATTTCCTTTTTCATCCAATTCCTTATAGAGTATGCTATAGAATGTAGCTCCGGTATATAAGTCGGAAGCCCACGGCAGACAGATGGTACCCATATTGCCGGGCATCAGGCCATCGCGGGTGTATTCGTCATACGGGTCGTTGGAATAAACGATTCTACCGTCACTCAGTTCTTTCTCATACACCTTCATACCTCCGAGAACAGGTAGCGGATCGACACCTATATGCTGTCCATAGGCATCGCCGAGTTTGTATGCTATCTCGCCGCTACGCCACGGTTGTTCATCATCCACAATGATGGTATTCAGTTCGTTAAAGAGGAAGTCTGCATCCGAGTAGGAATTGGTAACAAGCGGCGTTTCATCTGTGGTGTACTTCGCATTACGGATAGCCCCCATGGAGGAACCTAAATTGTTACTCTTGGTAGCATTCACGTAGCCCGTATTATAACAGTTAGTTACCGTTATGTCAGACAACGTATATTCTCCCGTTGCGTATATACCTCCTACATAATTACCACCTATTACATTACCGCAGTTGTAACTATTGGTGATAGATGTTCCTGTTTTATTACTAGCAGACGAAGCGCTAAAGACCACTATTCCTGCTACATTTTTGTCACGCACTTGTGTCTTATTCGAGTTGGAAGAAATGATGTTACCATAGTTGGCACAACGGTCTATACTCACAAACTTAGCATTACTTACCAATCCTGCTATACCACCAGATGTTGCTTTAATATTTACATAGCTTAACACATTTTTAATTTGGATAGCCGGTCTGGAAGCAAGCGATTGAGCATAGCCGGCGACAGAACCAACATTAGAAGTAGAAGTGGCATCTCGGGTAGACACTATTGAGCCACGAAGGATAAGGTTCTGTACTATAGCACTTGCGGTTGAAGAAGCATAAGTAAGAGCTCCAAATAATCCGAGATATGTATTTTCCGATTCTATGTATAAATTGTCAATTGTATATCCTTGTCCGTTAAACTCTCCTGCGAATTTTTTGGAACTGGTTCCTATTGGCGTCCAGTTATAACCGCATAGGTCAATGTCGTTGTCCAACACTGCTTTGTAGGTTTTACCTGTACCGTCATTGACTTGCGCGGCGAACCACGCCAGTTCAGCTCCATTCTTAATATGATAAATACCGCTTGTCTTTGTGGGTTCTGTCTTTGTGGAACCATCCCAGCCGTTTTCGGGAATCGTTTCTAGTACCAATGGGATGTCACATTCTGCCGGACAATCCGAATTGATAGTTACGGTAATAGGCGCACGCTTGCGTGCCGGATGATGGGCAACAACGGTGTTCTCCCCTTCCTTGAGCAAGTATCTGCCGTCACCATCTGCCGTCACTTCGATGCCAAGACTATTGGTCACTTTTATGATCTCTGCATCAGCAGGGTCGCAAATGAGCCGTGCGCGGGTTTCTGCCGGTTGGGTAACAGGAATAACGACATCCGGCAACGAACCGAAATAGGTCTTGCCTGCGCCGGCGGTGAAGTTTGGCGAGCGTCCCGACCATTTACCAATGTTACGGTGATTGCCGATGGGGTCTCCATAACCATTCACTTGTATTACTCCGTCCGTGAGGCTGTAGGTCGTGCCGGTATAGTCGGCAGGAATAGTAAAGGAAACAGCTTGTGCGGAAGGTGTTCCGGCAAACCAGTATTGGTTCGGGCTGAGAATGAGTGACTGACCTGTCGGGTTGCCATTATAGGTGATATACGCGGACATATTATAGATACCCGATAGTTTGTTGGCAGGGTGGAAGAGCCCATCGTATTGTACCACCACATTACTACCCGGCAGGAAACGTGTCGTGCTGGCATTATTGCGGTTGGTAATGGTACGTGTAGCGTGTTTGGCTGTCAGCACTTGGTACTCGTACTTGCCGCTTCCATCGCCCAAACGCACGATCTGACGACCGTGTTTGAGCGGCAAGGTATAAGTGTTGTCTACATTCTTGGTGATAGTTTTCCAACCGGTATCATAGGTGGCATCGTTTTCGCGAATGGTTGGATAGGATATCTCCACCGTTGCTACTCCGGTTGGTTTGAATGTGTAGTTGAATGATTCCTCTTCGTTGATGTAATAGAACACATCGTGCTCAGCATCCACATAGATTCCGGCTAATCGCGCTGCATCCTCATTATATTCTTCATTAAGCCGCATATTGACATCCATTCCGTTGGCAGGTGCATCGACGGAAACGACAAACACACCAGTGTTCTCGGGCCAAAGCGCACCGAAATAACGTCCGCCGTAATAGTCTTTTCTATTCGTTTTTCCGCGTTCATACTTGCTGGCAGAAGCTGCGTCATAAGTGATGGTTACGATAGCTGTTCCTGCACTTTTGGCGCGCAAAATTGCCCATTCTGAACCAATAAGACCGTCCGAAACGACTTCCACTACCGAGTTGTCTGGATTACCGTTCATATCATACACGGCATAGTGGTAATCCGGCTCTAAGAAGTAGTTCTCTGTCTGATCAGGGATAATCTGCCAATCACGCTCTGCCAGCAGGTCGTACTCCTGACCTGCGGTCATTTTAAGATAGCCTTTTGCGTTGATATTCAGCAGAATATTGCAGTCATTCATACGACCGAGATTGCGCGGGTTGTGGTCTATCCACTTCGGATCATGCGCTGCAAAATCCGCCTCGGTGAAGTTAATTACCGGACAATTGGCAGGGTCGGTGTTGTAATAGAAATAAAGCAGTTGAGTCAGTCCGCCTTCTTTCCATGAACGCATGTTATACTGGCAATTATTTCCGAGTCGCCATGTGTAGGTCTTGGTGCTTCCGCTGGTCTCCACCGATTCGGGAGCAATGACAGTAAAGGGCACATAGTGAATGGTACCAGAACCTTTTGCTCCGCCGGGCTTCTGCATCATTGCAATCTCTGCATCGGCAGGGCAGGTGGAAGTAAATGTGCCGCCCATCGGCATTTCCGTAATAATCGTTTCGTTGAAATTGACGGTACGTCCGTCATTGGCAGCCACATAGCCTTCTGCCTGCCGTGCAGCGGAGGGAACAAAGCGAAGAACTATACTTCCGCCTTCGTAAACCAAAATAGACGGTTTGCCTGCATTTTCGCCAATGGTCACGGGAAATACAACGCCCTCACGGCTGTGAACCGCGTAGTCCTCTATGGTGTAGTCTTCACCATATACCCAGCCTTCATTGCTGACGCTCACCTCGGTCATCGTGAAGATATTCATCGAAAGATCGTCATCGTTGACGCTAAAAGTGAGTGTGCCGTTCAACTCACTGTCAGAGTTGTAACCATAGATGGTGTAGTTACCATTGGGCAGGCTACTGAATATATAGGTGTTACCGGTGTGCGAGTCCTCGGTAATGGTAGCACCCAATTCGTCTTGCAGGGTCATGGTCTTGGTAACGGTGTTCAGCGTTATCTCCACCAATGCCGCCTGCACATTATGCCAAGCTCCCATCAGAAGCAACAGGCACGCAAAAAATAAAGAATGTTTGTGCATTTGTAATGAATTTTGTTAAGTTATTGAATGATTTGTTTATGTGTTTTTGTTCCTGTCTGTACGATGGAAACTTGTCCCTTGACCGCTTGTCCGTTGGTCTTTCTGCCATCAATAGTATAAGTGTTTGTGGCTTCCGTTCCTGCTTTTGTGTCCTCAATGCTGGTAGTGGTAGAAAGAGTGGTCACTTCCAGAGCCACTCGTTCGCTGGCATTACCCGAAGTGTCAAGCGTCTCCACCTCTATCTGATACGTTGTCTCAGGATCCAGTCCGGTAATGGAAACTGTGGTATATTTGGGGCGAGAGTACCGTTTGCCATTCACATAGACCGCATACTTTTCAACGGCTATATTATCCGTTCCGGCTTCCCATGAAAGCACAATCTTGTACATCGTCACCTCCGTTACCTGCACGTTTGTGGGAGGAGTCGGCGGGGTAAGGTCTTTCGTCCGGGCACTCACGTAACCCCAGTCCGAGCTCTCACCATATGCGGAAACAGCCTGCGCGAAAAAACGATAGGATGTATAGGTTTGTAAGTCCTTGAAAACATACGAAGTTGCAGTTGTCGAATCCACCAATACCGAGTCCACATATACGCGGTAATAAGCAGCTTCGTGTACCTTACTCCATGTTACTTTTACGCTATTTTCGTCAATCGGTTCTGCCTCCAAACCTGAAGGACGAGGGATTTCGTCCACATGTTCCAAAATCTCCATTCCTCCGAGACAGAAGAAAGCAGCGGTATTCATTCCCAATGCTCCGGCGTTATCGCTACTCTCCAGCGTGAACCAAATTCCGCTGACTTGCCCTAAGGAAGTCAGGTTAACCCATTTCCAATCTGAAGATATATCCAGTTTGTTGTCGTGAAACGAGGCGAGAGGTATTTCTATTGGCATTCCTGCTTCTTTC
>ONQO01000065.1 GCA_900319995.1 uncultured Bacteroidales bacterium | reverse complement strand
CAAAGGAGAAAACTTCATTGAAGAGTCCTTCGGCACGATTGCCGGCTATCAGGGGAATGGGGCAATCGTCCACTATGCCGCCGACAAAGACCACTGTGCCGTAGTTAAACCCGAAGGTATGCTGCTTCTCGATTCAGGAGGGCAATATCTTGACGGTACGACAGACATCACCCGTACGGTGTGGCTTGGTGGAAATATACCGCAGCAGGCGAAACTGGATTATACCTATGTCCTAAAAGGGCATATTGCCTTACAGACTATCCGCTTCCCGAAGGGCACGAGAGGAAACCAGCTCGATGCACTCGCAAAGCAGTATATGTGGGAGGCAGGTATTACTTTCGGTCACGGAACCGGGCATGGAGTAGGGCACTTCCTGGGATGCCATGAGGGACCGCAGAACGTGAGGACGGACAATAACCCGACGAAGCTGGAAGTAGGGCATATCATCTCGGACGAGCCGGGTATTTACCGCACGGGGAAATGGGGAATCCGTACGGAGAACCTCATTACTGTTATTCCGGCTCCGCAGACAGAAGCCACAACTACAGAAGACGAGTGGTTGGCGTTCGAAACGCTTACGCTCTGTTTCTATGACACGTCACTTATAGAAAAGTCACTCATGACGCCTGCCGAGATAGCATGGATCAATGCCTACCACGTACGCGTTTACAAAGAGACAGCTCCGCTGCTTAATGAGGAAGAGAAAGCTTATCTGGCTATCAAATGCAAGCCGATAGAGATGTAGTTGATGTGGCGCATATTTATATCCCACTCCAGATCCACTGAAAGGAACAACAAAAAATGGCATGCGCTTTTACGTATGCCATTTTTTGCTATTTGAGGTCGCTTTATAGTAATTCAACGCTTCGGTTAACGAACTTGGCAAGCGCTTCGCCTTTGAGCTGTCCGGAAGCAAGAAAGGCAATATCAATGAGCTGTTTGAGACGCTCGTCTTCGCCGGAGAGTGTATAGACGGTCTTGATAACAGTCTCTTTTGTCGGAGCATCGCCTTCTTTATCGGCTTTCTTCTCCACTTCCTCTTGTACCTCCTCGCTGGTCTCTTTGCTTACAAGCTCCTGAATAAGAGGATGATTTGTGTTGACTACGAGGTTGTATTGATCCGGCATTTGACCGTAGAACGACATGCCTTGCTGGTGAGCGCTCATCTCTTTCATACGGCGCATGAATTCATTCTGCGTAAGGAAAACAGGCAGGGCGTCGGAGGCCGCTGCTTCGCAGGTCACAAAGTAGCGTAACTTGTCCTCATTGGTAGGTAGCAAGTTTTCAAATGCTTTGCGGAGACCTTCTTTCTGCTCGTCAGAGTAGTTGTCTTTTGTGGCGTCCTCTTTGCGTATGAGGTTTTCTATGGTGTCGCTGTCAATGCGGACGAAACGTATGCCTTTGGCTCCATCCTCTGCCTTCTCCATACTTTTTTGTTCAGCTTGTGACATGCAATGTACATCAAGTTCACCATCCATGAGCAGGACATCATAATTTTTCGCTTTCGCGCGTTCTATATAGGTGTAGTGTGCGTTAGGGTCGTTGGTGTAAAGAAGCACAAGGTTTCCATCTTTGTCGGTTTGTGCCGATTTGACCTGCTCTTTGTATTCATCAAGGGTAAAATATTTCCCGTCAAGGTTTTTGACAAGAGCAAAGCCGCATGCTTTTTCATAGAACTTCTCATCGGTCAGCATGCCAAATTGGATAAACATCTTGATGTCGTCCCATTTCTTGGAGAAACCTTCCTTGTCCGCCTTATAAAGTTCAGCGAGTTTATCTGCCACCTTTTTGGTGATATAACCGCTGATTTTCTTCACGTTATTGTCGGACTGCAGATAGGAACGGCTGACGTTGAGCGGAATGTCAGGGCTATCTATGACACCATGAAGCAATGTCAGGTACTCAGGCACGATATTTTCCACCTCATCGGTCACATAGACTTGATTGCAGTATAACTGTATTTTGTTGCGGTGAACATCCAAGTTGCTCTTGATTTTTGGGAAATACAAGATTCCTGTGAGATGGAACGGATAGTCCACATTGAGGTGGATATGGAAGAGCGGTTCATCCATTTGCATGGGGTAAAGTTCATGGTAGAACTTGTCATAGTCCTCGTCTTTGAGGTCCGCTGGCTTGCGTGTCCATGCCGGGTTGATATCGTTGATGATGTTCTCTTCGTCAAGTTCTACCTGCTTGCCGTCTTTCCACTCTTTCTTCTTGCCAAAGGCTATTTCAACAGGCAGGAACTTGCAGTATTTCTTGAGTAATCCTTCAATGGTAGCCTCTTCCAGGTATTGTGGAAACTCGTCATCGATATGAAGCACGATGTCTGTTCCACGATCTGCTTTGATGGTGTCTTCCATCTGATATTCGGGACTTCCCTCGCAGCTCCAATGTACCGCTTTCGAATCCTCTTTCCATGATTGGCTGAATATCTCCACTTTCTTGGAAACCATGAAAGCAGAATAGAAGCCAAGACCGAAATGTCCGATAATAGCTTCCGTTTTGTCTTTGTACTGCGCAAGAAACTCCTCTGCTCCGGAGAAAGCAATTTGGTTGATGAACTTGTCCACCTCTTCGGCTGTCATGCCTATACCATGGTCGCTGACAGTCAGTGTCTTTTTCTCCTTATTAATACTTACACGCACGCGTATATCACCCAATTCGCCTTTAACTTCACCCACAGAAGAAAGAGCTTTGAGTTTGGTCGTTGCATCTACTGCATTGGAAATCAATTCACGAAGAAATATCTCGTGGTCTGAATACAGGAATTTTTTAATGACGGGGAAAATGTTGTCACTGGTTACCCCAATATTACCTTTTGCCATATTAGTTTGATTTTAGTTATCTGATTTATTCAAGTAATCCGTTTGGATGGAATACTCCGAAAAAACAGAGACAAATCCCGTGCCACTGTAAAAATGTCTGCCAAAATGGCAGGTTATGCACGGCAAATCATTTTTTCTTCGGATTTTTCTTGCATATTTGAAAAAAAAGTATTAATTTTGCGCCGTGAAACGAATATTCTATATAATTATCCTTATCAGTATGTCTTTTTCTGCAATGTCGCAGCAAGGCATACAACAGCCGGATAGTCTGTCCTTGCCGGCAGATAGCATGTCAGTATCCTTGGATTCTCTGCCCATGCCAGCGGACAGTGTGCCCGTCATGCCGGATAGTGTTATCGTACATCCGGATAGAGACGCCCAACCTGTCCAGCCTGATATTCGCAAGGCAAAAGCCGAGGTTCAAAAGGCCAAAAAAGAAGTGCGGGAAGCGAAAGAGGAAATGAGACAAGTAAAAACGGAAATTAGGAAAAGAAGGCGCGTCCTACAATGGAAAAGCGAATTGCGATTCGGATGGGGAGATCAATTGTTTGAAACTTTGATGTGGCATAAGCCCACAAGTATTATAACCACGATGCCGGGTACATGGACGAAAACCTATCATGAGAACTATTCCTACAGCCAGCATCTCTGGATTGAGTACCAGTATTATTATGCTTACTGGTTTTCATTAGGAGGCTTGGTCGATTTGAGTGAAGTCGGCTGGAATGATGTGACGCGTAACGGTGCCGGAATAGAAACCAACGTAAGCGAGCGGAAGTATTTCTACAACGCAGTTGTGATGCCCACCATACGATTCACCTATATCAGTCATCCGAATGTCCACCTTTATTCAGGACTTGGATTGGGAATGGATATCAACGGAGGAACGGAGCCGAACAGCAAAGGGAACAAGACGGAAATAGGTTTGGCGGCAAACATTACCTTAATCGGAGTAAGCGCGAATTTCAGCCGCTGTTTCTTCTCGCTTGATTTCGGTGGCATGTTGGCTCTGAGGGATAAAAACACCATTTATATGGCTATGTCAAGAATAATGAGTGTCGGTTTCGGAGTTAGGTTTTAGTGAAAATCAATAATTAGCAATGATTAAAAAGTATTCCATAGTGAATTGGCCAATAAGAAACATATTTGTTTTATCTTCTTTGTTCCTTGCCCTTTGTCTTTCTTCCTGCCGTTTCAAAGACAATCCGGAAGTGGATTTTACGGATTTGGATGCTGCCAAAGACTTGAAGTTCAAAGTAATCAGCAGTCATGAAACAGACTTAAGCGGTGGTCTGCCGTATAACTGTTATCTGCCGGATGGAACGCCGCTTTTGGACTACACGGATAGCGATGAAAAAGCAGGAGAGGGAGATGTGACCCGGCGTACAAATAGTGTTACAGGAACGGCTATAGTGCAGGAACTGCTTAAATATGGTAATCAAAACAAAGTGATCGAGATTGTGGGAACTTATCCCAGTATAGACGGTGAATGGGATGATATCACTTTGTCAGGAAAAGTCATGCTGCCCAAAGGGCGTAAACCCAAGCGCTTGATTCTGGTAAGCCACTATACTGTCGGCTCCAATAATGAGGCTCCGAGTAATTGTTTCTCTTTGGAGGGAATGCTCGTCAAACAGGGTTACGGCTTGATAATCCCGGATTATCTTGGCTACGGTGTCACTGCCCATGAGGTGCACCCATATCTGGTAATGCTGCAAACGGCTCTTAATGTGACCGATATGTATTTCGCAGTGCGAGATTGGCTTAAGGCGGTGGACATGGAACCGGAGCATAAGGAGATATGTCTGATGGGCTATAGTCAAGGAGGTGCGACCACAATGGCTGTCGAATATGTCTGTGAAATGGTGTATAGCGATCCGGAATATGCGTACTATATTCCTATTCATCGCGTCTTTGCAGGAGGTGGACCTTATGATGTTAAAGCCACATACGAGCGTTTTGTCAATACGGATACCGCCGGCTATCCCGTTGCGGTGCCTTTGGTTTTACAGGGAATGATAAAAGGGAATAACCTCAAAGTGCAAATGAGTGACCTTATGCAGCCGTGGTTGTGTAACAGAATGGATGATTGGATAAACAGCAAAAAATATTCAACCGCGCAGATAAACACATTTATAGCTACCACTGTAACACATGAAATTCTGACGGAAGAGGCTATGAATCAGACTTCTGCAAACGTGGCGGAGTTATACAAAGCGATGACTGAGAATTCCGTAGTGTCATATAACTGGGAGCCTCAAGCGCCTGTGTATATCATGCATTCAATGGATGACGAAACGGTGCCTTATACCAACGCAACGAATGCCAAAGCCAAATGGCCCAAGGCAAACATTACCTATAATTTCGGACATTACGGCAGTCATACTAAGACTTGCTTGAGATTCATCTTGGCTGTGCAATCGCTCCTTGAACAGGAAGAAAAAGAAAGGAAGGAATATGAATAAGGTAATAGGTGGATGGCTAAAGGCGGAAGGATGGATTTTCCTTTCTATTTTCATCTTTCAGACAGTTATTTCCTCTTGTAGTCCGGAGGCAACTTGGACTACGAAGGATGTGACGATAGAGGTGCATGTGAAGAACGTGTCATCCGGATTCGTGGAGTGTGACTTTTCTACGGATAAGGAGGCGTATTACCTTGTTTCTTGTATGCCTGCAAAGGAAGGAACGGCTCCCCTGTCGCAACCCAAACAGTTTATGATGCTTGCACTGGATTCTGCGAACCTGGAGTACATTGAATGGCGTAATGCACTCCTTAAAGCGGGCGAGTTCAATATTGCACCATTCTCCAGTCATGCCTTGCAATATGGTAGTGTGAAATATTTCTTCACGGGACTCGAGCGTGATACGGATTATTGGATTTTCGCTTTTGTCGTGGATCCCGAAACCATGAAACCTGTAGGACACTTGAATCTGGTAGCTGTCCATACCAAGTATCGCAACGAAGAAGTGATTCACTTTGAATATCGTGTCATAGGTTATTGGGATTATATCTATCCCATGGACGAAGCAGGCAATATTAAAAGCTATTATCCCTATGTGGCTACTACGCGAGACAGTTTGCAACTTGATTCGGCGAAAATGGATCCGAGGCAATATTTCACTGCTTGGTACGACAGTTTGCTGGCTCATCCTAATAAGGCGACTCTTCATTATGGTGTAACTGCGGTGAAGAACAATGGGAGTAACTGGACGCAAGATTTTGAAGAAGGGCACACCTATTATACGGCGTTATGCGGTTTTGATGGAGCCTCTGAGAAACCTGTCATCTATGGTTTCACTTGGAAAGGGGACACCACGTCTTATTATTTCACTGAGACGGAACAACTTCCATGAAAATAATCCTCATGGTAGTCGGCAAAACGGCCGACACTCGTTTGCAATCACTCATTGATGACTATCGTAAGCGGCTCACTCATTATGTGCCGTTTGAGATGGTTGTCTTGCCGGATATCAAGAATGCCAAGGCCCTTTCCGAAGAGCAAATCAAGGTCGCTGAGGGAGAACTGGTTTTAACCAGAGTACTACCTGCTTTTAAGCTGGTTTTGTTAGACGAACATGGACAGGAATTTCGTTCTGTCGAATATGCTCAATGGATTCAGAAACAAATGTCCGCCGGTCAGGATTTGGTACTCCTGATCGGCGGACCTTACGGTTTCTCCAAAGAAGTCTATTCGCGTGCGGACGGCAAAATTTCCCTTTCTAAAATGACTTTTTCTCACCAGATGGTTCGTTTACTTGCGATCGAGCAACTCTACCGGGCTATGACCATTCTGCGCGGGGAACCATATCATCACGAGTAAAAATACGGTAAATTACCTTACTCGTATCTTCATGCCAATCTGAAGAACTTTTGTCTCTTTAATTTTATTAAGCTGGCATAGTTTCTTGACCGTTGTGCCGTATTTGCGTGCAATGCCTGAGAGAGTGTCGCCACTCTTGACTTTGTGATACTTCATTGCCGCTTGTTCGGCCCTTTTCTGCTTCATGGCTTTGATGCCGATGACGTATTCTGTCTCGTTACGCAGCTTGCCTGTCGAGAAATCGATAAACGATGCAGGGTCCATCGCCTCGCCCAAATAACGGATTTCAAAATGCAAATGGCTTCCTGTTGAACGACCGGTATTGCCGCCAAGACCGATCACTTCACCCGCGGACACTTTTTGGTACTCGTCCACAAGAGGACTGCTGAAGTGACCATAGATGGTCTCCAAACCGTTGTCATGGCGCAGAACTACGTAGTAACCGTAGCCGTGCGGGTCCCAGCCTACTATACGTACTTGGCCGTCCCATGCCGCACGAATAGAATCGCCTATCTGTACTTTGATGTCCGTCCCTTTGTGCATTCGGTAACGTCTCATGCCGTAACCGCTGGTCACATAGCCCGGAGCCGGCAGATAAAAGCCGGCCATAGGGATATGAACGTCGTTCCTGAGCGAGTCGAACATATTGCCGTACGGGTTCACACGAGCGTCCGTCCATATGAAGTGATATGCGCTGTCTGCAGGGTGGTGGGTTAATAGGGTAGTGTCGCCGAGCATGAACTGAGGAGCCAGTTTATATATCACGTCACCATCTTTCGTGCGAACAACAATCTTGCTTGGAAGCAACTCCATGTCGCAGCCTAATATCAATGTATCATGCGCAAAGAGACCGGCAAGACATTCCGGCAGTTCGGACGCACGAACATCCAAATCATCTATATCTTCTAATTCATCACCTTCATTTTCTCCGGCGAGTGTATCCAGGGGAGTACTCAAACCCAAATCTTCCGTGAATACATTGTCAGCGTAGGCAAAGCAAAAAGCAAAAAGCAAAAAGCCAATAGCAAAAATAGACCGTTTCATTCTCCGCCCTCCTCTGTTTCCGGTGTTTCTGTTGCATCAACGGCGGGAGTATCGGTTTCCTCGGCTACTGTTTCTACAGACGTTTCCTCGGTTGCGGGTTTAGTCAGATGTTGGTACAAGAACCAACCTCCGACGCCTAAACCTGCTATAATGAGCAAAGTAATAACAGTCACCACCCACGGATTCTTTTTGCCGGGAATCTTAGTGAACGGGAACTTCACTTGTTCGGTCAGTTTGCGTCCGAACGGAACAGAGATAATGGAGTCTGCGTTGACCGCCCAGCCGTTGGCATTTAGCACCGGAGCCAGATTGCGGCGACGCAATTTAAGCCATGCCATAATCATGCTCGGACCGCTGATAACCAGCAGGATAGCCACGAATACCAACAATAGCTGCCACCAGCTCAGTTTAGCTAATCCGGCGAATACGGCCACCAATGCTGTGCCTATCATGCCTAACGCCATGCCGATTGCGGCGAAGATTCCTGCGAACTTGGCAATGTCGAATGCGGGTTTAGGAGCTGCGGAGCCATCTGTTTTGGCTTCCATGTTCGCGGTCATGTCACCCATTACCGCTGCGTCTTTCTCGGAGGCTGATTTGTTGACTTTGTCCTCCACCCATTTGGCCAGTTTGCGATAGGGAGTCCAGAAGGCTTGACGGATAGATATCGGGTTCTCAATGATTTTGAATACCGTAGCATCGTAGTCAAGACCATCATTGTCATAGAAGACGGCATTCTTGCCGACGCTCAGATTCTTTATTTCGCCTTGTGTCATTGCGGCTACGATTTGCATCGTCTTACCGCTTTTCTTGTTCTCACAATTACAGTAGAGTAGGTACATGCCGCTCAGCGGTGCTTGTGAGTCGTGCTTGGGCAGGTCTGCTACACGGATACACAGATGGCATGCGCGTTGGTCGATAATCAACGTACCCGCCTGGAAAGAAGCAATAGTTTCGGGATTATTGTCATAGAAATCCTCCAAGGTTACGAAGTTGCGGAGTAAACGATAGAAATCGCGGTGTAACAACAATAACTTGCGTAGCGGCATATACTCTGCCTGTGCGGCAGATAAAGCGGCTGCATTGGCGCCCTCTGCAGCAGATTTGGCGGCTTCCCATTCGCTGATTTGGACACCCATTTCTAAAAACTTTTTCTCCGTCATGCCCGGTTTGGGAGCGTCTTCTGGAATAACGGCAAGACCTAATTTCTGCAACTTTTCCTGCTCGAAATAGGAGGCATACTCTGCTTGTTTCTCTTTATACGCAGCAATAACGTCAGCCTCTAACGGTGCTTCAGGTATTGCCTGTTCTTCTATTTTAACGGCTCCAATAGCGGCATCTACGTCCGCCAAACGGATTACGGATTGCTGCTCTCCTACTACTTTCTTTGCCACAGCGGCGATATCTGAATCAGCAATGTTGTCAAGCGAAATCTCGTCTTTTTGGGCGAATAGCGTCTCCGGATCTTTGAGACTGGTGCATAGCCATTCTGCCGTAGATGCTACTTCGTTGATTCGCAGTTTGCCGTCGCCGTCAACATCCATCAGACTCAACGATTCAGCACTAATCTCCAAACCATTGACCGGACAGGATAAAACCGTCCATTTTTTCTTGTCCAACTCTCCCAGATGGCGGATATCCTCTGCCGACTGGATGCGTACGCGCGTTACACCGCCTACGTTCGCATAACTCCATTTGTAATTACTCATAATATCTATGTTTTATTCGTTTCTGTTTTACTGTCCGGTGAAATGGACTTCTTTCGGCTGCAAAATTACTGCTTTTTTTTTATATATGCAAGATTTTCGCTCTAAAAAATAACCCATTTACCTGCCAAAGTAAAGCTTTTTGCTTGAGTGGTGCCTCCTTTTATCGCATCCTACTGCTACTTATATATAATATATATATATTATATATCCAGTGATTTTGACAGCGTTTTCCTATTTACTTGTAACTCACAACTTCTGCTTTAATCTGGTAGTTGGAGTTTCGTGCTTGTTTGTCCCGTTTGACACGGATATCAATCGTTTCGCTTTGGAGCAACTTGGGCTTGAGAAGGGATGTTTGTTGGTGTACCAATTTGCCATCCATATAATAACTCAGCCGTACGGTTACCTCTTTGGCGTAATACGGCGTTTTGTTGGTCAAGGATAGAGTCAGGTGGCTCCTTGACGCTTCTTGTACGCGCGCGATTATTTTAGGAGATAAACTGTACGTGAACAGGTCCAAGGCATTAAAAATAGCTTCGCGTGTATTATCGGCCTCGTCTCTACCGAAACTCTCCGCGCGGTAGGTAGCCAGCGTTTTGTTCGTCTTGGCATCGCTGATACGGATAATCGCGCCGCTGGCAAAAGAAAGCGCAAACGTGTTCAACTGTCGCTGACCGGCATATCCAAAGGAAACAACCAGGGTCTTGGATGCCAATTCGGGCTTGATAGAGGGCAACACATGGTGTCCCATCTGTATCAAATAGTCTTTTATTGCTTCAGAGGGGATAAGTCTCTTGGGTGGAAGACCATTATCGCTATAGGGAATCCCATAGGCATCCTTGTAGGCGATGATTTCCTTCGTTGGAGTCACATATACATGTTTGTAGCCTTTCAGGTCGTCATATATCTGGGCGGAAGGAATCATCAACTGTGCGGAAACCACAGCTGTTATTCCTGCCAAAATCATGATACATATTAATCGTTTCATTATTGAAATGTTCTCAAATTTTGTGCAAAGATACTGCTTTTTTTTGAAATATGCAAGAAAGGAGAGCAAAAATATTAATTTAAGTCTCCCTGTTGCTCTTTGGGGTAAATATCAATTACTCATTTTTTCATTGTCATTGTACAGACAGGTCGCGGTGAGGTCGCGGGGATGTCGCGGTTTTGCCTTGTAGTTGAGGGGGAGTGGACCTTTCTTGGGATGACAGGCTGACGGTCGTCAGCCTCTTTCTTCTATATCCAAAGTACCCAAATAATGTTCGTCCAAAGTGCACAAATAAGTGCAGCATCAAAAAATAAACAAATAAGTGCAGCACTAAAAAGTACACAAATAAGTGCAGCATCAAAAAATACACAAATAAGTGCAGCACTAAAGTACTGCGGACAGGACGAAGAAAAAAAACGCTTGGCGTGTGAAGCCAAGCGGAAAAGGGATGATTTCAACACCCGATATTATATCATGCTTTCTTTTGCTTGCGGAAGTGGTTAGGTGTAAGCCCCGTATGTTTCTTGGTGTATTGGCAGAAGAAACTGGCATTAGGGAACTCCATCTGTTTAGCAACTTCCCGGATGGGCAAAGTAGTATCTCTGAGCATGTGTTTCAACTCAGAAACAGTAATATCCGCAATCCATTCGCTGGCAGTTTTATTGCTGCGTTCTTTGCAAATCTCGGAGAGATATTTCGGCGTGATATCGAGTTTTTTAGCAAACCATTGAACCTCCCGTTGGTGTGGATTTTGCTGCAACAGTCGGGTGAACTCTCTGAACGTATAATCACTTTGGTTGACAGACTCCCGTCCATTATTTGCCGATTTTACCACAGCCAATTTGTCAATATAATTGAGCATCTCCATCGTAGCAGCTTTGGCTACAGCCATCATGATTTGATTCCGATAGTCCGAAGGTCTATCTTTCAACTGTAATTCCATTAAGCGGAAATAAGTATTGAAGAAATCAATACTGGGCTCATTAAGATGGAAAATGGGGTGCGCCTTGATATATTCCTGTTTTGCATACCAATTCGGCTCCACTCTCATATGGTCGAACATAATCTGCTCGAAAATAGTAGCATCCACAGTAATCTGACAGAACTCATAGTCCTCCGAGTACTGATAAGGTCCAACCTTGAAACCGTGCGTAGGGATTCGGACAAACATGTCATCTTTGGAAACTCGAATCATTTCACCTTGCAAAAACAAATCAATATGGCCTCTTTTGCACAAAATAACCGTCATGCCCGATTCAGAACGTGTTTCGCGACATTGGCGGAAACCTTCAACGTCGGTAGTTAAAAATACAAACTCAGTAGATAAAGTCATAAACGTTAGTAGTTAGATGGATTAATATTATAATTTTCTTATTTTCTATTTTATTATACTAATTAGGTAAATATAACACTTGTCTCTTTTACAATTTGGGTGCAAAATTAGGAAAAAAATTTCAAATACACAAATTTTTTGTCATTTTTTTTGCGAATTTCAATATTTTTTTGTAATTTTGCAGCCAAAATAAGTGAATTATGAAAAAAAGTATCATTGTGGCGTTGATAGCGTCTTTAACGATTAGTTGCGGAAACAATGAGCGTTTTCTCACTTCCGCAAGTGGAAGTATTTATGATTGTTTGGTAGTATGCGATGAGTCCGTTCAGGAACCTATCCGCACGACTCTCGGCGGAGACATGTATGGTCTTCCCCAAATGGAACCCTATTTTACCGTATCGCATGTTATCCCTTCCCAGTTTGATAATTACCTCAAATCATCCCGTAATATTTTGGAAGTAGAAATCAATCCCCACCAATTTACACAGACGAGAGCCAGCCAGTCCAGAGATGTATGGTCCAAACCTCAGGCATATATCCGTATTCAGTCTTCGAGCAAAGAAGAGTTTATGGCATATTGGGCTCAAAACGGAGAGCAAATACGTGAATGGTTTGTGCGTGAGGAACTATCGCGGCAAATTCGTTTTTATCGTTCAGACACAAATAAGAGCGCACGAGAAAAACTTAACAAGCAAGGTTATGACCTACTGATTCAAACAGATTTCATGCTCATAATGGACACGTCCATCACCGTCAACGGTCAGGAAGTGAAGGTACTATGGAGTTGCAATAACAAAGGTCCGATGAGAAAAGATATCGTAGTATGGAATTATCCCTATACGGCTCAGACCCAATTTGAAAACGAGTCTATTATAGCGATGCGGAATGCGGTATTAGGGCGTTTGGTAACCGCTCAAGTACCGGGTAGCCACATGGGAACTGAGTACAAACATTTCCCTCCTGTAACGCGCAATGTGGCGGCTTTGCAGGACAGCATAGGAGGATTTTATGCCGCAGAGACGCGCGGTTTATGGAAAATACTTGACGGCGAAGCTAATTCTCTATTCGCTCAAAATGCCTAACGAGAAGTAAAGACAAAGAACAGAAAACAAAGGAAACGTGTTATTGCGCCAGTTTGCGCCAGTTATATAGTCCATAGATGCAGTTGGCACACCAAAATGCATACTGCGCAGCCATGCAATAATCCTCAGCACGAATCCATAGTACGACGCTAAGAATATCCACGGCTAACCAGATAAACCAGTGTTCCCAAAAGACAAGGATCATGAGTATCTGCGCCACAAGTGCAGGAACGGTTGTAAAAGCATCCAAATACGGCTGTGTATCATCCGTAAATGATCCGAGTCCCCAACCGACCAGCCATGATACGAGAATCGTCGAAATAAAAAGGACCATCACCGTCCTCCATTTTAGTCTCCGAGTAGTGACTTTTTCACTATCGCTATCCAGCCGTTTACGCCATATATAAACGCCGTAAATCATGGTGAGGAAATAGTAGATGTTAATGGCAATTTCTCCGTAGAAACGCTGCGTTACGCACAGGTAAGTATAAGTTCCAACTTGTGCAAAACCGAACAAAAACGTTAAGATGTTTCCCTGCGAAGCGAGACAAACAGAAAATACGCCAAAACAGCCGCTAACGAGACTAAGTATAGACAATTGAGAATCAGCGTCTGCCAAATGGTTGGTCACAAAAAAGGTGACCACTTGAACAAGTAGTCCGAATGCCAAGAAACCATAATCAAACCATTTGCGATTCAGCATGTGCTATTTTTTCTTTGGAGAAGCTTTAATCAGTTCTTGAGGTTTGGCTTGAGTTCTTGGAACAGCCATATAATCCCACTCTTCTTCGAAATCCCAGTTAGATTTGGTTTGTACCTTTCCGGGGAAATAATACACTTCTTCCGGCTGACGTTTCTTGTCCCATGATCCCGTAGTCCATTTGCCGTCTTCGTTCTCATCCACATACAAGCGCATGTAATAGGTGTCCGGCTTGAGATACTCGAAGAAAGCCCCCTCTTCGACTGCTGGTAACTCCCTGAGTACCTGATCTTTGGCGCTAAGTAACTGAATACGTATGCGCGTATCGAAAGGAGTAACCTTGACTCGCAAGGTGGAATAGTCGGTTAGCGCTTTCACTTCCAGCGGATATTTGGCCGCAACATGCGTGGTACCATAGACATCGTGTAACGCCGCGCTATCCAGCCGCAGTTCATACTTGCCTTCCGGTTTCAGTTCCGCCAAGAGTTCCAAAGTCAAGGGCAGCGTGTCATGCGGCGCGATTGTGAAAGGAATCGGTTTGAACACCGTATCCACACGCTCTAAAAGGTGGATAGAATCAGCAACTATCTCCGCAAGGGGTGTAGTACAGGTCAAACGAAGAGTGTCATATATTTCAAAATCTTTCTTTGCGTTCGTTTTCAGTTCCAAACGTCTATTACGTGCCTCCCTTTCCTGAGCCTCTTTCGCTTTTGCCGTCAGTTTAGGTTCACGCCAAATAATCCTCAAAGTATCCGTAAACCACTCAAGATTATACAGCGAGTCCGTTTGCCGGTAACGTATTTCAAAGAAGAGTGAATCTTGAGCGATAGACATGCTGTCAGTAAGCCAGACTGTTAAACTGTCCCGATGCGGTGAGTAAAACGTGTGGTAATGTAAGCTGTCGTTAAGCGAATGTAATTGCGGCAAACTATCCGGTTCAGCGGAAAAGAAAATCCGGAAACGATGCTGTTTGTCCCTGTCCACCTTTTGAAGATATAGTTTCTTTTGCTGCTCCTTGAAGAGGAAGAGCGTTGAAAGAGTAACTTCCGGTAGTTGGGGCATGTCAGTAGTTGCCAGTGAATCCGTTAATGCCAAGCTATCCAAAACAGCCAAAGAGTCCTTTATTGCCAAAGAGTCCGTTTCCGGGAACGGGTAGGGTAATGCGGTCTGCGCAATGCTGTCCGTATTATTCAGCGTATCCTGTGTCTCTGCATGATCGAATCGCTTCGGCGCCGTTACAACCAGCAATTCATCGGAGAACGCAAGAGCTTCTCCGACGGTCAAACGATAGTCCCGACTGATGTCCTCAACGGCGTACAAACGATAAGCCCCCGGGTGAATATTGCCAATTCGGAAACCTCCGACAGAATCAGTTTTGGCAATACGCAGGAAAGGTTCTCTCACGAACGCAGTGTCCGCCATGTTAGAATAAATACCAACCGTGATACCTGGCAAAGGATTCAGCGTTTCGGCATCATAAACATATCCTCTGGACTCCAGTGTGTCTATCTCGTTGCCTGTGGAAAAATAGAACGAATAGCCATGTAGCGGAACTTTTTCCCTGTAGTCGCATATCGCCGATCCAAAATCAATAGTATAGGTCGTGCTGTCCCGGAGCGTGTCCTGAAACTGTACAATCAGTTTTTTTCCTCTTGCTTTGACGTCCGGCGGGTTTTGTTGCGGAGGAGACATCATAAGATTCTGCGCAACATTGTTGAGTTGTATATACTCATTAAAGGTTACCTCAATTCGTTTACCTTTGAAGTTGAGTGCACCCATTTCCGGTTCACAACGCAGCGGCACAGGGGGGATAGAGTCCTTTGGTCCCCCTTGTGGTCCGATGCCCCGATTGGCACATCCGGCAAGGGCGACAACAGCTATCCATATGAACCATAGTTTACGCATTTCGAGCACAAAGGTACAACTTTTTTTTGAATTACACAAGAGAACAGGCATTTTTTAGCAGGGAAAGGTACACTCTATGTAAGCGGAGAGAGTGTATATCCATTCGATAAAAGCCACTCAATGGCTT
>ONQO01000012.1 GCA_900319995.1 uncultured Bacteroidales bacterium | reverse complement strand
CCATAGGATTCTCGCCATAGGTGTATTGATTTTTGGAAGAACACCTTTTTTAACAATCTTTTCCACCACCAGAGGCACCGTCAAAATCATGAATGGTTTGACTTGCGCAAAGGCTTTCATTAGTACGGTTGGGGTGGGAGCCTGTGTAAGGAAATAGGTCTCTGCTCCGTCACAAACCTGATAGAGGAACTCGAACATGAGTCCGAACATGTGTGCGATAGGAAGCATAGAGAGCACTTTGTCTCCGGGTTTATGTGGAATACGCTGGCAAGCAAACTCTACGTTACCGCTGAGGTTCAAATGTGTCAGCATCACTCCTTTGGGATTTCCGGTAGAACCGGAAGTATAATTGATTATCGCTAAATCGTCCAGATTATCATCCGGATAATGCACGTCACTCTGAGTTACTCCGTTTGGAAATGCTTTTTTGAATGCGGCTTCTGCCCCTTCATATTTCTTGCGGAAATCATCCTCAGCATCTACTATCGTCATGTCATCCATGAAAATAGTAGCTTTCAGTCCCTTCATTTGTTTTGGGTCGATTTTCTTTTTTACATTCGGTCCGATATAGAGCAGAATTGATTCCGAATGGTCCACCAACGCGTAGATACCCTCTGCCGTAAAGTCCGGCAAAATGCTGACAACTACCGCTTTATAACTCTCTGCTGCAAGGAAAATGAGTCCCCAATTAGCGCAGTTCCGACCCGCAATAGCAATTTTGTCCCCCTCTTTGA
The DNA here is from genome assembly GCA_900319995.1 of uncultured Bacteroidales bacterium. Lineage (GTDB taxonomy): Bacteria > Bacteroidota > Bacteroidia > Bacteroidales > Paludibacteraceae > Colicola. The sequence goes on along the minus strand of ONQO01000012.1, from coordinate 36,858 downwards.
TACCACATTCACGCCATGTGACATGCAATTTTTCAATGGCTTCCGCCAGTTCGGCATATGTATATTTGTTAACACCGTCCAAGTCAGCCATAGAGAGACATTCCCACCGGCGTTTCATTGTGTCCTGCAAAAAAGAAAGATAATGCTTTGTAGCCATAATCATGAAAGATAAATGATGTTCAATTTGTATTAACGATGCAAAGGTACAACTTTTTTTTTGAACGTGCGTTCGAATATAGTATTTTTTTTTATAATTTTAACAAATGGTGAAATTCGGAATATGTTTTTTCTAATAAAGAAAAATCCATTTGTGTTTGTCCGAGTCCGGAGTCATAGCTGTTTTTGATATGTGTAAACATGATAGCAATTTGTTCACGGTCAATATCTCTTCGTATAAGTCCGGCCCGTTGGTCGTTATAGATAGCTTTTCTCCATAGTTCGAGTTCTTTAAGTGCCAGTCGTTGTGCTTTTCTGTGTAAAGAAGGGAATTTGCTGTAAGCGGTGAACATCAAGTCGTTGACATTAGAAGTGTTGATAGTTTTCGTGTCAAAGGTAAGCAAAGCCTCTTCGAGATTGTGTAGGTAATCAAGCATCACCTTTATCATCAAGTCGATTCCAGTGTTTTCAGAAACATTGCTAAGCGCTCGTTGCTTGGGTTCAAGGAAAAATTTCTCCATGCATGTGTAGAATAATTCGTCTTGGTCCTTGAAATAGTAATACAATGTCCCTCGTCCGATATCGAGAGCAAACTGCAAATCCGTGATGCTAACGTTTTGGTAACCCTTCAAGGCATATAGTTCCATTGCCTTGTTAATTATTTGTTCCCTGCGGTCTTTCATCGTTTGTAATGCCAATTAGTGCATCTTTGCTTCATATGCCTCAAGCGCATCATTCATGATTTGATAGCCTTGCTTGATAATCTCTTCTGCCTTGTCAAAATCAAAGGTCGTATAGGCATACTGTCTCATGACGGCATGTACGTCAGGCGGCGTAAGTCTAAGGGATAAAAGGGTATTCTGTTGGATTTGCAAATCGCTCATTCTATCCAGAATACTTACGAAATTGACTTTTCTGTCAAGAGGCATTCCATCCTTGCCGCTAATATCCATAGCAACCATAATGTCTCCCTCTTTCCGTTGTACAACATGCAGCGGCAACGGGTCCATAATACCACCGTCAATAAGCAGTCTGTCTCCCAATTGAACAGGAGAGAAAAAGAGTGGAATACTAATGGATGCTCTCACGGCTTCGAAGAGGCTTCCTGTACGGAAAACGACTTCTTCTGTATGCAGCATGTCCGTAGCCACGATAGAACATGGAATAGTCAGTTCCTCCAAAGGTCTGTCGGGCACAATCGTTTGCAGCTCTTTGATGATTTTCTCTCCTTTGACCAGCGAATTACGGCTAAGAAGGTTAATGTCCATCATCTTCATGATAAGCTGTTTGTCCACTTGCAGGAACCATTCTTTGGCTTTTTTGAGTTGCCCGGCGGCAAACATACCAGCGATAATAGAGCCCATAGAGCACCCGGCTATACTGGTAATGGTATAGCCGCGTTCCTCTAAGGCTTCAATAGCTCCGATATGGGCCAATCCACGCGCCCCGCCAGATCCAAGAACAAGTGCAACGTGTTTATTGTTTTTTACCTCGTTCATTTGTACATCGGTTAAACTTCTTTGGCAGGAATCAGTTTCTCGCGTATTCTAATATAAATGATATTCTCTTTCTTGGCGTACGGCGTTTGTACATAGCCCATACCAATTCCGACTTTGGTGTTAGGGAGCATGATACCGGAAGTAACATTACCGATAAGTTCGCCGGCTTCGTTGCAAATCTCATAGCCGTTACGTGGTATAGCGCGTTCCAGACATTCGAAATGCACCAATTTGCGTTTTACGCCTTCAGCTTTCTGCTGTTTGAGGAAATCACGGTCAATGAACTCTTTGGCATCGAGTTTTGTAATCCATCCGAGTCCAGCTTCCAGGGGCGAAGTGGTGTCATCAATATCGTGTCCGTAGAGACAATACCATTTCTCCAAACGGAGAGAATCTCTCGCTCCCAAACCGATAGGCGCCAAACCAAAAGGCTTTCCCACTTCAAAGAGTGCATCCCAAATTTGTTTCCCATTTTCAGCGGGGAAATACAATTCAAACCCACCGGCTCCCGTGTAACCCGTATTGGATAAAATAACTCCCGGAACACCTGCAAAACTCCACTCTCGGAAAGCATAGTAGTCTATGGATTTCAAATCGGCATCAGTAAGCAATTGGAGCAATTCCACGGCTTTAGGTCCCTGCACGGCGAGTTGTCCGTAACGTTCCGATGCATTTTCCAGATTAACTTCCGTCCATTGATGATGTTCGTTCTTAATTTTGTTTACCCAAGCCCAGTCTTTGTCTATGTTGCCGGCATTGACCACCATGAGGTACTTCGTAGTGGAGTATTTGTAGATAATCAGATCATCCACAATCCCTCCATTGCCATTAGGCATACACGTGTATTGTGCCTTTCCGGCAGGAATAACCGATAGATCGTTAGTGGTGATGTATTGGAGGAAATCAAGTGCTTTCTCTCCTTTTACCCAAAACTCGCCCATATGGCTTACGTCAAAAACTCCGACTCCCTCTCGCACAATCATGTGTTCCCGATTAATACCTGTCGGATACTGAATAGGCATATTGAATCCGGCAAATTCAGCCATCTTAGCGCCCAACGCAATATGGATGTCTGTAAACGGTGTTGTTTTTAGCATAGTATTTTTTTCTTTTTCCGTAAAAACGGATTTATTTAACTCTTTTAATGATTTCCAAAATAACCTGACATGCTTTTTCCATGCTTAAAATCGGAAGATACTCGAAACGGCTATGGAAATTTTCTCCTCCTGCAAAAATGTTAGGGCAAGGAAGCCCTTCAAATGAAAGCCTTGCACCGTCAGTTCCTCCTCTGATAGGTTTCACAACAGGTGTAATGCCCACCGCAGTCATCGCCTCTTTGGCAAGGTCGATAATATGCATAACAGGTTCGATTTTTTCTCTCATGTTGTAGTATTGGTCTCGGATTTCAATCTCCGCCGTCCCGTCGCCATATTCGCGGTTGATTTTTCTCACAAGATGCTCCATTTCTCGTTTGCGGCTTTCAAATCTGGCGCGATCATGATCACGGATGATGTAGTTGAGAGTGGTCTCTTCTACTGTGCCGTTCATGCCAATAAGGTGGTAGAACCCCTCGTATTCCTGTGTGTGTTCGGGAGTTTCCCACCGAGGCAGCATAACTGCAAACTGGTACGCAATGCGCATGGAGTTCTGCATTTTGTGATAGGCGGACCCGGGATGTACATTAATACCATGCACGCGAATCTTGCATGCCGCGGCATTGAAGTTTTCAAATTCCAATTCGCCGATAGCCCCTCCGTCCATCGTATAGGCAAAATCACATCCGAAAGCATTGACATCGAAATGGTCAGCCCCGCAGCCTATTTCCTCGTCGGGTGTAAAGCCGATACGTATTTTTCCGTGTTTGATATCCGGATGCTGAATCAGGTATTCCATAGCCGTGACAATTTCCGCTATGCCGGCTTTGTCATCCGCCCCAAGCAAAGTCTTGCCGTTTGTAACGATGATGTCCTGACCTTGGTAACGTAAAATCTCCGGGTATTTTGCCGTTTCAAGAATGATACCATCGCTCAACTCAATATCCTTGCCATCATAGTTCTTAACGATGCGCGGCTGAATATGTTTACCGCTTGCATCGGGCGATGTGTCCATATGCGCGATGAATCCGACAACAGGAATCTTTGGATTTTCAGATTCGATGTTTGCCGGCAGAGTAGCCATAATGTAACCGTTGCTGTCTAAAGTAACCTCCTGCAAACCAATGGTTTTCAGTTCGTCAGCAAGGAAACGTGCAAACTCCATTTGCCCAGGGGTGGAGGGCGTCATACCTGTGTTCTCATCGCTCGTTGTGCAGAACGAGACATATTTGAGAAAACGATCTGTTATGTTCATAATTTGTTGTTTATAATCTCATTATTTTCCGCCAAAAGCACCTAATAATGAACTTAAAGCGCCAGCATATTGTGCAGCGGTGTTAGCATAACCGGCGGCAGCGTCTGCATAGCCGGCAGCGGTAGTAGCAGCTTTGGTTGCTGTTTCCTGAGCTTTGGATTGTGTTTCTTGTGAAGAAACATTGCTTGTAATCATGTTCACCAGACTGTTGGTTACGGTCTGTGCGGTGTTTTGAGTAACGAGACCGAGCGAACCGGCAACGAGTCCTTTTCCGAAGTCAGCCAGATACGCTTTGTCCTTGTAACTCGTTTTCAGCCCTTCGCAGTTAGCAAGAAGAGTGACCGTATTGAGCACGTTCTGCATGTTTTTGTAGTCGTACTTATTGCCGTCCGCTTTATATTGGTTATACAAAGCATTCAAAGCACCTCCTGCTCCTTGTCCTGCAGTAAGAGCATTGCCTGCAGTCGTTGTTTTCGCCGCAGAAGGAGCAGCGGAATTGGAAGTGGAACTGGTTTGTGTTAACCCGCAGCTTGCCAACATAGCGACTGCTGCAACCATCAAAAAGATCTTTTTCATAATAATACGTATTTTAATTGTTATTAATTTATAAAACGATGTTCATTTTATTATATTCTCCGGCCTCAAAAGCCAGTATATTGTCGCATACATTCTCGCACATGTCTATTCTTCCTTCCCATGTGCCGGTTCCGGTGTGTGGCGAAAGAACGATATTAGGTAACGCCATTAAGTCTTCGGTTATTTGTGGTTCAAACTCATATACATCGAGTGCCGCACCTGCAATAATGCCGTTTTGAAGCGCTTCCAATAAAGCCCTTTCGTGTACGTGCGCGCCGCGCGCAGTATTAATAAGGTATGCAGTCCGTTTCATCATTCCCAATTCGGGTTTTCCGATCAAATGATGTACGTCCTGGGTATAAGGCAGATTCAAGCTGACAAAATCACTGTCTTGCAGCAATGTCTGGAAATCTACGTAACGCGCACAATACCGGGATTCTATATCTTCATTCAGTTTGTGCCTGTTATGGTAAATGATCTTCATTCCGGCAGCGATGGCTCGTCTTGCCAAAGCCTGTCCGATGTGTCCCATTCCTATAATTCCGAGAGTTTTGCCGTATAGAGAATGGCTGAGGTTGTTCATAACTGCTAACGGCTGTCCTGTGTGCGAACGTATAGCGCGATCAAACTCAGACACTCTTCGCGCTATGTCAATCATCAGCGCAAAAGCCAGTTCTGCGGTTGGTTCGATGACGGGTTGGGGCGTATTGGTAACGCGTATTCCCCGTTCACGACAGGCATCCAAGGCAATATTGTTGTAGCCGGCGCCGAAATTGGCGATGAGACGCAAGGAAGGCATGGATTCTATCATTTGGCGTGTAACACGAAAATCGAATGTACTTACCAGTACATCCGCATCACTCATACAAGCATTGAGTTCATGCCTTGCCAGTCGCTTGAAACCTTCTGCCGGCAAATCAGTAGTAAACGCAATCTTCATGGACTTTGTTTAATCGACTGCAAAGGTACAACAAAAATTGCAAATATGCAAATTTTTCTTCACTTTTGTGCATTTTTTCGTATATTCGTTCGAAATGGCGATAAAAGCATGTTTCGAAATGTAAGGTGTTAAAAGCAGGTTAAAACCTCGTTAAAAGGTCGTATAAACCATATAAATGTAATAAATAAAGATTATTTGTACATTTTTTTTTTGCATATGTCAAAAAAAAGCAAATATTTGTTGTACCTTCGGCACGCCCCTAAAGGGTTCCCTCCGAAGTTACTTTCGCACTTTTGTGCGAGTAACAAGGCTTTTCCGCAAAATCTTCAAATAAATTTAACATTTTGCATAAAATCCTTGTGTATTCCAAATATTTGTTGTACCTTTGCATGCTGAAATAAAATATAAAATATATAATGAAGCGAATAATCAATCCGTGGACGCGTATGTCCGGTTATAACTGTTTCGGATGCAGTCCGGATAATCCAATAGGCACACGGATGCGTTTTTTTGAAGACGGGAATGATGTTGTGTCCATATGGCGTCCCACTCAGAATCATCAGTCATGGCTAAATACGTTGCACGGCGGTATTCAGGCAGTGTTGTTGGACGAAGTATGCGGATGGGTCGTGTTTCATCATCTGAAAACAGCCGGAGTAACTGCTAAAATGGAGATGCGTTATCACAAACCGGTTTCAACTTTACAGGATTACATTAAGTTGCGCGGTTTCCTGAAAGAGATGCGTCGCAACGTCGCTATCGTGCAGGGCGAGCTGTATTCAGCCGACGGAGAATTACTGTGTGAGTGCACTTGTACGTATTTTACTTTCCCGCAAGAGAAAGCCAGAGAAGAAATGGGGTATATTCCCTCTCAGGTCGAGGAACGCGAATACACATGGGACGAGGCGTTAAAAATGTAAAATGACAAATAATAAATATCAAAATACATTATGCTTGAATATGTAGATCGCAGAAATTCAGACTGCTACAAATGGGATTCGGAATGGATTTCAAGGCTGCCAAGCCTATTCGCGAGGCGATGCAGCGTCGCTTGGCTCATGGCGTATTCGGCTATTCCATTGTCCCACAGGCCAATTATGATGCTGTAGCATCCTGGTTCGAACGGCGTCACGGTTGGAAGGGAATAACGCGTGACAACTTGTTGTACACAACCGCCGTTGTGCCTGCTATTTCGGCTATTTTTGCTGCTTTACAGGCGCGTAAAGGGAAATGTGCTCCATTGCGAATTCTGACTTTTACTCCGGCGTACAATTGTTTTTTCTCGTGTATCGAGAATATGGGGTGTGAACTTGTGGCGTCGCCATTAGTACTCAAAGATAACCGCTTTGAAATCAATTGGGAAGATGTGAATGCGAAAGCTCGGGAAGCAGATGTGTTCTTGTTATGTAATCCCCATAATCCGACAGGAAGAGTATGGAGCCGCAACGAGTTGGAAAGAATGGCGGAAATTATGCGCAGAGAGCACCTTTTTGTTCTCTCTGACGAGATCCATTGCGAGTTTGCTTTTCCGGGACATCCCTATACACCATTTGCAAACATTGTTATCAACGATACTGATTTTTGTGTGTGTACTTCTGCCAGCAAGGCTTTTAATATAGCCGGTTTGCTATGCGCCAATATTTTTGTTCCCAATACTGAACTCTTTGCGCAAATCAACCATGCTCTTGAGGTGCACGAAGTGAATGGGCTGAATCCGTTCGGTCTCGTAGCTCAAGTGGCTGCCTATAACGAGTCGGAGACATGGTTGGATGAATTGAATGAATATGTGTATGGTAACTACCGTTATTTGCGCGATTTCATCCGAAAAGAACTTCCTATGCTCACGATCCATGAAACAGAAGGAACGTACCTCGGATGGGTCAACATAGAGCAGACAGGAATGACGGCGGAGGATTTCTGCCGTGAACTGGCTGAGCAAGCACATGTATTATTCAATCCATCCGAAATGTATGGTAGTGAGCATTATGTTCGTATCAACCTTGCTACTTCGCGCGAAATTCTTACAGAGGCGTTGAACCGTTTGAAAGGCTATATGAAAAAATGGGAAAACCGATAGTTATACTTGCTATTGAGTCCAGTTGTGACGACACGTCCGCGGCGGTTATAGTGGACGGCGTTTTGTGTAGTAATGTGATTGCAAGCCAAAAAGTGCATGAAGAGTTCGGAGGAGTAGTTCCCGAATTGGCGAGCCGTGCCCACCAACTCAACATTCTGCCGGTAGTTGACACCGCCCTCAAGCGCGCAGAAGTGACAAAAGAAAATATTTCTGCAATTGCATTCACGCGTGGTCCTGGGTTATTAGGTTCGCTGCTTGTCGGTACGTCTTTTGCCAAAGGATTAGCATTGGCTCTCAATGTTCCTATTATTGACGTAAATCACTTACAGGGCCACGTCTTGGCGCATTTTGTAGAGCCAAGTAAAGAGTTGATAGCACAAACACCATCTTTGCAAAGTGTGGAAATAAAACATCCTTCTTTCCCCTTCTTATGTCTGTTGGTTTCCGGAGGAAATAGCCAAATCGTTCTCGTTCGATCGTATAACGATATGGAAATAATAGGGCAGACCATTGATGATGCGGCAGGAGAAGCATTTGACAAGTGCGCTAAAGTACTGGGACTTCCATATCCGGGAGGCCCTTGGATTGACAAACTCGCCAAACTCGGTGACGTATCCAAATATCCATTTGCCAAGCCCAATATTTCCGGTTATAACTACTCGTTTTCAGGGCTCAAAACCTCTTTTCTTTATACGCTGCGTGACATGTTGAAAGAATACGGAGTGGAGACAATAGACGAATTGGCCGGACATGTCCCTAATTTGCGGGAAGATATGTGCGCATCATTGCAGGCCACTATCATTGATATATTGATGAAGAAATTGAAAAAAGCGGCGCAGGATACAGGAATCAGACAAGTAGCGGTAGCAGGTGGTGTAAGTGCCAATAGTGCACTGCGTCAAGCTTTTATGGATTACGGCAGAAAATATCATTGGGAAGTATATGTACCGCCGTTTTCATTTACTACGGACAATGCTGCAATGGTTTGCCAGACCGGATATTTTAAATATATGGACGGCGATTTTTGTGCGATAGACGAAGTGCCTTATGCGAAAACAACTATCTAAAACAAGGGAGAACATAGAAAGGCTGAAAGTTACACTATCGCCATATATGGATGTCATCATTTTCATGGTGACGCTCTTTGTGGCAAATTATTTCTGGAAATTTACCATGCTTGGTGACGAGAACGGAGAAGTGGTGACTTGGTTAGGCATGAACGTAACGGCTCCGTTTGATATCTTGGCGAGACATATAGCGTCTGTAGTGTACCGGTTAACGTCTTTGTTTCGTGATACCGTTATCATGTCTGACCCGTATTCTGTTACTTTCGTAACGGGTGGCGGTTCAAGAATAATATGGGGATGCTCCGGGTTGAAGCAAGGTTTTATATGGTTGTGCCTTATGTTGACAGTTCGCGGCGGATGGAAGCACAAATTATGGTTTATTCCGCTTGGTTGGTTGTGCTGTTATCTCTTTAATATACTACGCATATTTTTGATTACTCTCCTTATTGAGCATCATCCAGACTGGTTCCCATTCCTGCACAATTATCTCTTTAAATATCTTTTCTACGGCATGTTTTTCGGTTTGTGGGTATGGTTTGTGGAAAGAATCAGAGGCGTTGTACCTTCTCCAGAAGTTGAACAAACCACTGTTTGATAGAACTGACGACGCTCCATGTCTTGCTCGCTTGAGTCGTGTCTCCGGTGAGGATATCCGGGATATCTGCTCCGGTCTGCTGTTCCGGAAAGACGAGCATATAACTATGATTATTAAAGAAGCGTTGTAGCATATTCGGTACTTGATCGAAAAGCGGATTATATGATGGAGTAGATGGTCGCGCATTAATCATGACAATCATGTCATCCGGTTCCATTTGCTTGGCAATCATGAGAACGTCTTCCCAATCTTCCATTTCCCTGTATGATGCGCGGAGGTACTTGCCTTTGCGTCGGCAGAAAGCCTGTAAAGTCCGTTGGGTATCTTCATTGGTAAAGAATACCACTTTTGCTCCAATTTGGCTACTCAAACGTCTCACCAAACCGAAACAGGAAATAAAATCGCGCTCTTTCTCTGCATATCGGGGAACAGCAACCATTAATCGCGAAATGGTATTAATCGGTTGAACCGGATGATACACAATGGCTGCTTTGCTCTGATTATTAATCAGTTTCTTTGCTTCTGTCCAATCGCTTTCGTTTGCAAAAGCGGGCTCTTGCAGTTCGCTCAATTCGCTTAACTCCTGCAATTCATAGTGGCGGTTCTCCGCAACTGTCAGCATGAGCCATTCGTTATTAGATTTATCCGCTTCAAGTCTCGCCTCTTCTTGTAGTGCCATTTTTTTTGCAGCATATTCCGTTACGAAAGAAGAGGAAGTGCATAGTACCAAAATCATGAGCACAGCGGCATTGAGAATCTCGTCTCCGAAGATACCCGAGTTATAACCAATGGTGACAATGGCTAATGTGCCTGCTGCTGTCGCGTGCGTGAGTCCGAAGATAAGTTGCCTTTCGATAGGCTGCAAGCCGAAACTGAGTTGTGCCAACCACGCTGCGCTCCATTTACCGGCAAGTTTGGTAGTTATCATTACAAGAGCGATGACAATGGTGAGCCATCCGCTCCATAGAACAGAGATGTCTATCATCATTCCGACGCCTATCAAGAAAAGCGGAACAAAGATATTATTTCCCACAAAATTAATGCGTTGCATAACCGGACTAAGATTAGGAACCAGCCTATTCATCGCTACACCGCATATAAATGCGCCCAGAATTCCTTCCAAACCTGCCCAGTCCGCGAGAAGCGCCGACAGAACCATCAACGTCATAACGATTAGGAATCCGCTGGTGGAATCAGTCCATCGTTTGAAGAAATGTTGAGCTAACCATGGGAAGATACCCAAAATAAGAATGATAGTTACTGCAAGCCGCAATAGCAACGTCCACATTGAGTGAGGATTATCCAAACTCAACTGCTGATTGTTGATATATGCCAATACCAAAAGAGACAGCGAAATGGACAGCATCGTGCCACCGACGGCAAGATTAACGGCCGCATTTTTCTGTACTCCGTAACGGTTAACAATTGGGTATGTCATGAGCGTGTGACTTCCATACATCGCTCCAAGCAGCGAACATGTGACCCAATTGAAACCCAGCAGTCGACTGGTGATTATACCCAATATAAATGGTAGTATAAACGAGTAAAAACCATAGATGACTGCATGTGCCCTTTGCTGACGGAAATCGTTGACATCGACCTCTATTCCGGCTTGGAGCATGATATATAACATACCGATTTTTCCAAGTGTTTGAATGGATGTGCCGTTATCGAGTAAACTGAATCCATAAGGTCCGACGATGATTCCAACCATAATAAATCCCACAATACTTGGTATGCGGATTTTCCGGCATAGCATAGGCACTAACAAAATGGTAGCCAATACCAGCGATATTATGGCAAGTGGGTTTGTAATCATGCAGTCTATATGAATCTTCCGGTGATGCTTTTGGGGTTCTTTTTTATATCCTCTATCGTTCCTTCCGCAACTATGGTTCCGCCGCCTCTGCCGCCTTCCGGTCCCATGTCAATAATCCAGTCACATGCGCGGATAACATCTGTATTGTGCTCGATGATAACGACGGAATTACCCTTATCAACCAATTGACGTAGAACTCCAAGCAAGACACGGATGTCCTCAAAATGCAGACCGGTCGTCGGTTCGTCCAATATATATAAGGTTTTACCGGTAGAAGGGCGTGAGAGTTCGGTGGCCAATTTGATGCGCTGACTTTCGCCTCCGGAGAGTGATGTGGAAGATTGACCGAGTTTAAGATATCCCAAGCCGACATCTTGAATGGTTTTGATCTTGCGCAATATTTTGGGTTGAGGTTCGAAGAACTCAACGGCTTGATTAACAGTCATGTCAAGAATGTCTGCTATCGTTTTTCCTTTCCAGCGGACTTCCAATGTCTCCCGATTGTAACGTTGGCAACCACAGGCCTCGCAAGGTACATATACATCGGGCATAAAGTGCATCTGGATGGTTTTGTAGCCGTTGCCCATACATTCCTCACATCGTCCGCCTTTTGCGTTGAATGAAAAACGACCGGCTTTCCAGCCTCGTATTTTGGATTCTGGCAATTGAGCAAACAATTCACGGATGTCATTAAAGACATTTGTATAAGTGGCAGGATTAGAGCGCGGAGTTCGACCGATAGGAGATTGATCCACATTGATAACTTTGTCAATTAGGCCGATTCCATCCAATGTTTTGTACGGCAGCGGTTGTTGTTTGCTGCGATAGAATTTCTGGCTGAGAATGGGGTAGAGTGTCTGGTTGATAAGGCTGGACTTGCCGGAACCGCTTACACCTGTTACGCATACCATCTTGCCCAATGGAATACGAGCAGTAACATTTTTGAGATTATTGCCGGTACAGCCCTTAATAGTAATGAATTTTTCTGGTACGTCTGTGTGATGATATTCAGGGATAACCACATCTTTCCCATTCAGGTAACGTGCTGTAAGTGTGTCTGTTTGAAGTAACTCTTGGGGTGTTCCGCTGAAGAGCACTTTCCCTCCCAAACGTCCGGCTTTGGGACCAATATCCACTATCCAGTCCGCTTCACGCATAATCTGCTCGTCATGCTCGACTACGATAACGGAATTTCCCATATCCCGCAACTCTTTGAGACTGTTTATAAGTCGTTGATTGTCACGCTGATGCAAACCAATGGAAGGCTCGTCAAGTATATACAGCACATTCACTAATCGGCTGCCTATTTGTGTGGCAAGACGTATGCGCTGGCTTTCGCCGCCGGACAATGATTCGCTGCTTCGACTGAGGCTTAGGTAACTTAATCCAACTGACTGCATGAACCGCAAGCGTGCACAAATCTCTTTGAGAATAGGTTCTGCAATAGCAGATTGTTTCGATGAAAGCTGGGAATGAATGTCGGATAGTTTTTCTAATAGCACGTCAATATCCATTTCGGAGAAGTCGGAAATAGTATATTCTCCGAGACGGTAACTGAGCGCCTCTTTGCTCAGCCTTTTTCCGTGACATTCCGGACATTCAATCCATTGTTCCTTCTCCAATTCTTCGGTTTCATCGGAGAAATCCGAGAACTCCTGCAGCCGAGTGAACCAATCGTCGGACTGAATGATTTCGTCTATCCGGCTGTTTGTTTCCTCGCTTTGCGAGCTTTTAATCTTTCCTAATCCTTTACAGCAAGGACACCAACCTGAAGGGCTGTTGAACGAGAACGTGTGCGGAGCAGGTTCGGCATAACTGAGACCCGTTTCCGGACACATGAGATTGCGGCTGAAGAATCGAGAATTGCCGGTTTCATCGGCAATAAGCATGATTCCGTTTCCCTGCGTCATGGCTTTATCAACCGATTGACGCAAGCGCCGGATGTCTTCTTCTCCTCCGTCGGCTTTGGGTTTGAGTCGGTCCACCACCACTTCGATGGTGTGCGTTTTGTAACGGTCCACTTTCATTCCCGCCACTATTTCCTGCACTTCTCCATCCACACGGACATGCACAAAACCTTTCTTGCGAATCGTTTCGAAGAGCTCCTTGTAATGTCCTTTTCTGGCGTTAACCAACGGAGCCAGAAGTAGTATTTTCTTTCCGGCGTACTGATTTGTAATCAGTTCAATAATCTGATTGTCTGTGAATTTGACCATCGGTTTGCCGGATAGATAGGAGTATGCTTGTCCCGCACGTGCAAAGAGTAGACGCAGAAAATCATACACTTCTGTAATAGTACCCACCGTTGAACGGGGATTTTTGGAAGTTGTTTTCTGGTCAATGGAAATAACGGGACTCAATCCGGTTATTTTGTCCACGTCTGGACGCTGCATTTGTCCGATGAAACCGCGTGCATAAGAAGAAAAAGTCTCCATATAGCGACGTTGACCTTCTGCAAAAATGGTGTCAAACGCCAATGAAGACTTGCCCGATCCACTTAGACCGGTAATAACGGTTAGACGTTTACGGGGTATAGAAACACTAATGTTTTTTAAATTATGTACGCGTGCTCCAAATACTTCTATGTTTCCTTCGCTTTTTATCATTACAGCATGCAAAGGTAGTAAAAAAAAATGAAAGTAGAAAGCAATAAATTAAAATGAGGCTATTTTTCTTTAAAAAGTTACTTTTTTCTTTATTTATTTGCGTACGCGCTTGCGTATATGAAATATTTTTTGTAACTTTGCACGCTTTTTTGAAATTTCTATTTTAACTATATGGCTAAAACAGCTTTAATAACAGGAGTAACAGGACAGGACGGAAGCTATTTATCCGAGTTTTTATTGGCGAAAGGATACGAAGTGCACGGTATTATACGTCGTAGTTCGGTTGATTATCGTGAGCGCATCGCTCACCTCGAGGGCACACCGCATTTTCATTTGCACTATGCGGACATGAGTGACTCCATGTCGCTGGTCAAATTGGTGGGAAAAGTGATGCCGGATGAGATCTACAACCTCGCTGCGCAAAGCCACGTGCAGGTCTCTTTCGATGCACCGGAATTTACCGCCGATGTGGACGCGGTCGGTGTGCTCCGTATTCTCGAAGCGGTTCGCACGAACCATTTGGAGAAAACCTGTAAGATCTATCAGGCTTCTACTTCGGAGCTTTACGGCAAGGTAGAGGAAGTGCCGCAATCAGAGACCACGCCTTTCCATCCCTATAGCCCGTACGCAGTGGCTAAACTGTACGGCTTCTGGATCATCAAAGAGTACCGCGAGGCATACAACATGTTCTGCTGCTCGGGTATTCTCTTTAACCATGAGTCCGAGCGCCGCGGAGAGACGTTCGTGACACGTAAAATCACGCTCGCAGCGGCTCGTATCGCGCAGGGCAAGCAGAAATGTCTCTATCTCGGCAACCTCGACTCATTGCGCGACTGGGGCTATGCCAAGGATTACGTAGAGTGCATGTGGTTGATCCTTCAGCACAAAACGCCGGAAGATTTCGTCATCGCTACCGGCGTACAGCATAGCGTCCGCGAGTTCGCAACACTCGCGTTCCACCACGCTGGCATCGAACTCCGTTGGGAAGGCGAAGGAATAAACGAAAAAGGAATCGTCGCAAGCATCAATCCTGCACTCGCGCAGGCTGAAGGACTGAAGGTCGGCGATGTGGTAGTGGCTGTCAGTCCGGACTTTTATCGCCCGACTGACGTGGTAAACCTCCTCGGAGATCCTTCCAAAGCCAAACGAGAACTCGGTTGGAATCCGCAGACCACGTCCTTTGAGCAACTTGTTGAACTCATGGTGGCGCACGATATGAAGAAAGTAGCTGCTGATGATGCTGCTGCGGAGATACGGAAAGTCAACTTGGCAGAGTACCTTGAGAAAGGAGTGGATAAATGACATTTTCCTATCTTCCACCTGTCTTCATCGGATGCTCATCGGGTGCTCATCGAATGCTCATCGGATGCTCGGTATGAGATGGGTATGACGAAAGCGGGAGAATAAATAGATAAAACAAAGAAAAAATGGAGAAGAATAGTAAGATATATGTGGCAGGACACCGAGGAATGGTGGGATCTGCGATTGTACGGGAACTGCAACGACAGGGATATACGAATATCGTGACACGGACACACAAAGAGTTGGATCTGTGTCGCCAAGAAGCGGTGGAGAAGTTCTTTGAGGAAGAGAAACCGGAATACGTGTTCCTCGCAGCTGCGAAAGTGGGCGGTATTGTGGCGAACCAAAATGCCCTCGCGGATTTCATGTACGATAACATGATCCTCGAGATGAATGTTATTCATGCGGCATGGAAGAACGGCGTTAAGAAATTGGAGTTCTTGGGCAGCAGTTGCATTTATCCGCGTATGGCGCCACAACCGATGCAGGAGAGTTGTTTGTTAACCGGCGAGTTGGAGAAGACCAACGAAGCTTATGCGTTAGCAAAGATCAGCGGACTCAAATACTGCGAGTTTTTGAACCGTCAGTACGGAACGGATTATATCTCCGTCATGCCGACGAACCTTTATGGTCCGAATGACAATTATCACCCGGAGCACAGCCACGTCTTGCCGGCATTGATCAGACGTTTCCATGAGGCGAAAGTGAGTGGCGCAAAGAGTGTGACGTGCTGGGGAACAGGTTCTCCGTTGCGTGAATTCTTGTATGTGGACGACCTTGCTAACCTTTGTGTCTTCCTTATGAATAACTACTCCGGCAACGAGACCGTGAATGCCGGAACTGGCAAGGAGTTGACCATCAAAGCTTTAACGGAACTCGTAGCGAAAGTAATTGGTTATGAAGGAGAAATCCTTTGGGATAGTACTCGTCCGGATGGTACGCCGCGCAAGCTGTTGGATGTAAGCAAAGCAACCAAACTCGGCTGGACATACAAGACTGAACTCGAAGACGGTATCCGTCTCGCATACAAAGACTTTTTGGAGAACCCGATGCGCGCAGAAAGATAACCGGTTTAGAACCGGAGCAAGATGGCTATACAGATGAAGGATTTTACGCTGGATATATATCGTGAACTCTTGGAGACCTTGCAAAAACAAGGTTACGAATTGATTTCCTATGCAGACTACCTGCATCAAATGTTAAATGACAAATGTCAAATGTCAAATGACAAATATGTCATCCTCCGCCACGATGTGGATCTGAAAGCCCCGAACAGCCTCAAAACAGCACAGATAGAGCATTCTCTCGGTGCAAAAGCCAGTTACTACTTCCGAATCATACCGGAAAGTAACCAGCCGCAAATTATCCGTTCTATCGCGCAACTCGGGCACGAAATAGGTTATCATTACGAGGACATGAGCTGCTGCAACGGAAACATAGATCAAGCATGGAGCCATTTCCAAACCTGGTTGGATTATTTCCGTCAGTACTACGCCGTAGAAACAATCTGCATGCACGGCGCGCCGACAAGTAAGTATGACAGCAAGGATCTTTGGCAGAAATATGACTACAAGACGCTCAGCATCATCGGCGAACCGTATATGGACACAGATTTTTGCGATGTGTTCTATCTGACAGACACAGGTCGTTGCTGGGATGGTTACAAAGTGAGTGTGCGCGATAAGATACCCGGTTACCAAGATGAATGGACCGCAAAAGGCTTGGTTTGGCACACAACGCAGGAACTCATTGCTGCTGTTGAACAAGGCAAATTGCCAAATCATGTGATGATCACCACACACCCGCAGCGATGGACAAACAACAAGGCGGCATGGTACAAAGAATGGTTGCTGCAAACAACCAAAAACATAGTGAAGCGAATAATAGTAAAAAAAAACAATGGATAAGAAATTAAATTTTGGACTTATCGGAGCGGCAGGTTATATAGCTCCGAGACACATAAAAGCCATCGCCGATACCGGTAATGACTTGATTGTTGCGTATGACAAGTTTGATAGTGTGGGACGTTTGGACAGTTCGTTCCCGGATTGTTCATTCTTTACGGAGAATGAGCAGTTTGACCGTTTCTGCTCCAAGCAGATGCGCACGGAAAATCCCTTGAACTGGTTGTCTATTTGTACGCCGAACTACACCCACGATGCCTTCATCCGTTACGGTCTGCGTCTGGGCTGTAATGTGATTTGCGAGAAGCCGCTTGTGCTGAATCCTTATAACATCGACAACTTGGTGGAATTGGAGGCAGAGACTGGACATCAGGCATATACCATTCTGCAACTGCGTCTGCATGACAAGATCCGTGCGCTGAAAGAGAAAGTGACAAACGGACCGAAAGACAAGATCTACGACGTGGACCTGACGTATATCACGAGTCGCGGCAAATGGTATTACAGCTCGTGGAAAGGCGATGTGCATAAATCCGGTGGTATTGCAACCAATATCGGCGTGCATTTCTATGATATGCTGCAATGGATCTTCGGACCGGTGAAGCAGAACATCGTGCATGTGATGTCCTTTGACCGTGTAGCCGGTTATCTGGAATTGGAGAAAGCACGCGTGCGTTAATTCCTTTCTATTAACGCAGATTGTCTTCCTGCTAATGCCGTACAAGGTGAGAAACGTACATACCGCACGCTCTCTATCGACGGCGAGGAATTTGAGTTCAGCGCAGGATTTACCGAGTTGCACACCGAGAGTTACAAGCAGATTCTTGCAGGTAACGGTTTCCGTATCTCCGAGGCACGTCCGTGCATCGAGACGGTATCACAGATCCGTCATGCAGAACCGATTGGTCTTGTTGGAGACTACCACCCGTTAGCTAAATTACCATTAAGCCCACACCCCTTCGGTTGGGATGAAAAACGGTAATCCATTTATTAGTTCATTTACCATTTAACCATTTATTTAGATATTAAGTCATTTAATGAAGAGAATATTCAAAATAGCATATTTGGCGATAGTTGGTTTTATATTGGCGTCCTGTGTGACAGCTCGGAAAGTGAACTATATGCAGGAGCCGGACAAACATATTCCAAGTTACGCAGACACGTTGAGTTTTGAGGATTATCAGTTGCGTATAGGAGACCGTATATACGTTTATGTCTATTCTTTGGATGAGAATATTCAAAAAATGTATAATGCCGGTGGAGGAGCAAACTCTGCATATATGCGCCAGCAAATGATGAACAACAGTATGTATGGTTCTCAAGAATTGTACACCTATCTCGTAGATGAAGAAGGAAATATTACATTTCCGACAATCGGCAAGATATATGTGCAAGGTAAGACCACTCGGGAGGTGAAATTCAAGTTGGAAGAAGAGTTGAGCAAACTGTTGAAAGAATTACCCGGCTACAATACCATATCCGTCGAGGTGCATATAGTAAACCGTTCATTCTCCATAATTGGCGCGCAGAGCGGGCGTTATCCTATCAACAAAGAGAAGATGACTATTTTTGAGGCTCTTGCGATGGCTGGTGACCTGGGAGAGTTCAACAGCCGGAAAGAAATTAAGTTAGTGCGCGAGAAGAACGGTGTAACAACCATTAAGACTTTTGACGCACGAACAAAGGACATCGTGAACTCGGAGTACTATTATATAGAACCGAATGATATAATATATATCCGCCAGATTCCGGGATACAGTTTCGGTATCAACCATGTAACTACCGTGATTGGTGTGACAGCTGCTACTATCTCGTTCGGCGTATTCATCTATTCGATTGTACAAACAGGTATCAACCATGTGAATAAGTATTATCCCAAAACAGGAAACGGAGGTAACCAATGAAAGTTATGAAACTGATAGTGACTGGTTTGGTTGCCATACTGATGTGCAGTTGTTACAGCCATCGTGTGATAGGTTATTTGCAAGAACCAACAAAGCAGAACAAACTGCCTCAATATGATTCCGTGGCATATGAGCCATACCGAATCCGCGTGAATGATGAGATTATCTATCGTCTGGTAACCATGGATGAGACGATGTCGAAGATGTTGGGAGCTAATAATGTTTCTAATTCAACCCAATACGCAAACTCATATCGTGTCCAATCTGATGGAACGGTTGACTTACCTTTCCTAAAACCGCTTCATATGGCAGGGCTTACGGAAGTAGAAGCTCAGAATTTGCTGCGCGATGCATTCCGCGAGATAATTCCCGATGCAGATGTGAAATTGGCATTATATAACAAGTATTTTTCCGTTATTGGTGATGCCAATGCGGGGCGTTATTATATATATAAGGAAAAGATGAATATCTTTCAGGCTTTAGCTATGACCGGAGATGTGATGAACAGCGGTGACAGGCGTCATGTCCGAATTATTCGCCCGAAAGACAACGGTCAGGAGCCTGAAGTGCTGGAGTTTGATATCCGAACTAATTCAATAATTGATTCGAAATACTATTATGTCTATCCTAATGACGTAATTTATGTGGCCCGAACGAAAAATAGTTTTTACACAGTTCCATCCTATGCCGGTTTCATCGGTTTGGTGACCAGCAGTGTGGCTTTGTTAACAACTGTTTTGAACTATGTTGCAAATATTGCATATAAATAACCTATGAGCAAGAATAATCAATATTACTATTCCGGCGGAAATGGTCATTATTATCAACCGGAAGGAAACGACCAGTATTACACCGGCGGTGGAAACAACCATTATTACCAACCCGGTGGTAACAATCAGTATTATTACCAGCAGGGTAACCAGCAGTATTACTCTCAGGACCCGGTGCAGGAGGACGAAGAAAAGGGAATGAGTTTCAATCCCTTGGAGTGGTTCTTTACGTTTTTGCATTATTGGTATCTGTTTGTAATAGCGCTGGCTATCGCGATGGGCTTGGCAATGTTGAAAAACAGACGCTGGATTCCGACGTATTACTCGCAAGGTACGATTGTTATTAAAGAAAGTGCCGGTTACGGCGGCGGAACATTCTCTCTAATGACCGGTTTTGGTGTGGATGCCGGCTATAAGAATGTGAACAACCAGATGATTATGTTAGGTTCGTACGATTTGATGAGCCGAGTGGTTGATTCGTTGCCGTTCTTAAATGTCGAGTATATTACCCAAGGACGATTCAAGTCACGTCAGTTGTATCGTCAGACGCCGATTCTTGTGGAATATTCACGTTTGGACCCTAGAGCATATGGCATATTATATAGGGTGGAATTCAATGGCGATGGTTCTATGCATATAACGTCCACGGAAGAAAATCTTCCGTTGGAATTGGATGTACATTACGGAGAACCGGTCAGTTGTACGTTATTCGATATCAAAATATGGCCGACGGAGCTGATGGTGAATTCGGGTAAAATATATTTCCGTTTCCGTGATCATGAATCACTCGTAAATGAATTCATGGGCAGATTGCAGTTGTCGTTTGTAACAGAAGGATCTACTGTTCTGGCCTTGGGAATGGTTAGCGAGACACCGCAACGTGATTGTGAATTTATAGACAAACTGGCGCAAATATACTTGTTGCAAAATTTGGAGCAGAAGAATGAAGTGGCGGAGAACTCTATCCGTTTTATCAACCAGCAGTTGGAGAGTTTGCAGGCATCGTTGGAAGTAAGCGAAGGCGCAATGACCAATTTCCGTCAGGAGAACAAGTTTGTAGATGTCAACTCCTATGCTGGTCAGCTTATGGGACAGATTGTCAGTTACGACCAAAAAGCAATGGAGTTACGTTTGCGTGAGACCTATTTTGATTATCTAATCAATTATATCCATACAAACATTGAGAATGGAGCTGTGATTGCTCCGAGTACGATGGGCGTGAACGAACCCCAACTGATGGGACTCGTGCAACAGTTGAATGATTTGCGTATCCAGCGAGGCGAACTGACTGAGAAGAACGTCTATTATGCTAAGTATACCAAGGATATGGATATGGTCAAAATAACGATTGAAGAGGTCGTCAAGTCTATGCGTGCATCGCTGGAAATTGAGAAAGCAGATCTCCAGAAGCGTTATGACGAAGTGGAACACTCTATCAAGAAATTGCCTGAGAAGGAGTTGCAAATGGTTGCCATCGAGCGAAACTACCGCATAGATGATAATTACTACACATTTTTCCTACAGAAACGCGCCGAAGCGGAGATACAAAAAGCTTCCAATACCCCGGATAACAGCATCATGGACAAAGCACGTACTACGGCGGTAATGAATGCAAAAGCGAAAAAGAAGACTACTACCAATTATTTGATATTGGGTATATTAATTCCGCTGGTTCTTATTGTATTGAGTGAATTGCTGAATAATAAGATCCGTTCTCCGAAAGATGTTATCAAACTTAAATATTTCCATCTAATCGGAACTTTGCGTCATGCGAAGAGCCAAAACCCGACGCTTGTCCGTGCTTCGCCACGATCCAGTTATTCGGAGATGATGCGTGCAATACGAACGCGTATTGAGTTTGTTCTCCAACGCAAGGACAAAATGGTAATAAGTGTAACTTCCACAGAATCAGGTGATGGTAAGACGTTCCTTTCTACTAACTTAGCGGCATTATATGCAATGACAGGACGTAAGGTGTTGTTAATTGACCTTGACCTCCGTAAACCAAATATTCACACCAAGTTAGGTTTGGAGAACGGTAGTGGTATGTCGAATTATCTGATAGGTGATTGTGAATTTGAGGACACGATAATTAGAGATACTCCGTTTGCATTTGATTTTGTTCGTGCAGGCACAGTACCGCCTAACCCCGGTGAGTTGGTACACTCGGATAAACTGAAAGAACTGATAGAAAGCAAGCGTGCTGAATATGACTACATTATCATTGACACATCGCCTATCGGACTTGTTCCTGACGCGTACGCCGTGATAGAGCATAGTGACATGTGTTTGTTCGTGATTCGCTGTCTGCAGACCAACAAGTCGTTCTGTAAACAAACTCTTGAACAAATGGCGGATGTAATCAAAACACCGGAGAAAGTACAACTGGTACTTTCAGACATACCTACAACCGGTCGTCACTCCTATGGTTCCGGCTATGGTTACGGTTACGGCGGCTATGGCGGTTACGGCTATGGTCATTTGGGTTATGGTGGCTATGGCGGTTACGGCTACGGTTATGGATATGGTGGCGGCAGCGGTCGTTCGAAACGATATGGCAAACTGTATGGCAAACTATACGGAAAACTCGTCAAGGATGACAAAGCTTATCGTTCATACTACTATTATCATCATGACGAAGATGACGAAGATGCCAAGAATGAAGAGAATGCAACTAATAGTAACGATTAATTCGTCAAAAGCCGGAAGGGATGCAGAAATGCATCTCTTCTTTTGAAATAGGATGAAGGAAATTTATTTCGGCAGCATGAAGATACATACGTACATCCGAAGTTCCATATAAGCGGTCGCCTATTATCGGCGCATTGAGACCTTCCGGATGTGCGGCATGCACACGTAATTGATGTGTTCGACCTGTTCGAGGATAGAAATCCAGAAAGATAGAACCATCCACGCGTTGCTCACGAATAATGTAACGAGTGATAGCGGTTTTACCGTGTTCCCGATCTACCATTTGTCTTGGCCGGTCATAAGGATTAGGTAACAAGGGTAAGGAAATAATACCTTCTTGTGCGATTAATTGCTGGTTATGAGCAGGTCGTACAACTGCTTCATATCGCTTGAGAATATCTCTGCGTTGAAAATAGGATTGCAGAGATTTGTATATCTCCTGATGTTTGGCCAGAACCAGTAAACCGCTGGTATCCTGATCCAGACGATGTGTGGCTTGAATGGTTGTCTTCCTGCATTGTGAGAGATATTCGGCAACGGATAATTCTGCCTTCTTACCGGGAACAGATAGCAAACCGGCAGGTTTGTTAACAACCAGCAGCCAATCGTCTTCATAGATTGTTTCTATTTGACGGCATAGTGATTCTGTGTGTAGTGCTTGCTGTGTTGGGGCTATTTCCAAGCCTTGCAACATATGTCGGAGAATGGGTACACATTTGCCGGAGCAGGGAGTATAGAATACACCTTCATGCCGGATTTCTGTTTCTGTTGCCGCTCCTATCCAAAATTCTGCCAGTGCGAAAGGTTGCAGATTATGCGTCAATGCATATTGCAGTAATTTAGGTGCGCAACATTCTCCAGTGCCGGCTGGAGGCAAGTTTTCACTATTACGATTATACTTTTCTCTGTTACGCGTAAACCACTCGTCAGCAGGTATAATTGGTTTTTCTGCAGAAAATATATCCAATAGACTCTTGCTTTCCCCTTTGCCGTTTATAAAGGAGTAGTTGGCGAATAACAATCGTTGTAATCGTCTGGATTCCTCTTTCGTGTTGCCGACAGGAGGATGTGGCATGTCATAAACAGGAGGAATAAATCCGTCGTGATAATAACTGCCGTCTAATTGCGCAGAGAAGGCGGCAATATATTGATAGGAGGAATTATGTGGTAATTCAGATGAATATACCAATACTCCGAACATCTTCCCTTGTTTGTGCAGTTCACTTTCTGGGTGCGCGCGCATATATGCGTGAACCTTATTTATTACCTCTCTCGCAGCTTCTTGAGCAAGAGGGTGAGGAGGCTGTACAAAAGGAGAAATCATGCTCATTTATTCGTTTTTGGATGCAAAAGTACAATAATTTTTTGAAATACACAAAATAATTTGCATAATTGCAAAAAAAAGTGTAATTTTGCACCCTGTTATGACATTTGCTTTTGATAACGATAAATATATCCGCATTCAGTCGGAGCGAATTCGTGAACGGATAGCTCAATTCGGCAACAAATTGTATCTCGAAATGGGAGGCAAGTTGTTTGACGATATGCATGCAAGCCGTGTGCTACCTGGTTTTATGCCTGATAGCAAATTGCGTATGTTAACCCAGTTACGGAACTCGTTAGAGATTATTATCGTTATTTCGGCAGAAGATATTGAGCGTAACAAGGTACGCCAGGATTTAGGAATTACATATGACGAGGATGTACTGCGTCTGCGCGAAGAGTTTATGGGGCGTGGTTTTGAGGTGTCTTCGGTGGTAATAACGCATTATACGGGACAACGCTCAGCGGATGCTTACCGCCAGAGGCTGGAGTGGCAGGGCATCAAGGTTTATTACCATTATATTATTGATGGATATCCGCATAATGTGGAGTTGATTGCTTCACAAGACGGCTTCGGAAAGAATGATTATGTGGAGACATCCCGTCCTTTAGTCGTAGTCACGGCTCCTGGTGGCGGAAGTGGTAAAATGGCTGTATGTTTGAGCCAGTTGTATAACGAACAAATTCGTGGTCGTGAAGCCGGATACGCCAAGTTTGAAACATTCCCTGTGTGGAATCTTCCGCTGAAACACCCTTTGAATGTTGCTTACGAAGCTGCAACAGCGGATTTGCAGGACGTTAACATGATTGACCCTTTCCATTTGGAGGCATATGGTACAACGGCAGTCAATTATAATCGCGATGTGGAAATTTATCCCGTACTTGATGCGTTATTTACTTCTATCTATGGTCATAATCCGTACAAATCGCCGACTGATATGGGGGTGAACATGGTGGGATTCTGTATAAGTGATGATGAGGCTGTGCGTGAAGCGAGCAAGCAAGAAATTATACGTCGTTATTTCCATGCGTTGTGCAGGTTAGCGAACGGAGCTTGCAATGATGCGGAGATACAGAAATTAGCGTTGCTTCAAAAGCAGGTAAGTATTAATACCGCATATCGCAAAACCGTTATAGCTGCGCGTGAGCGCAAGGAGCAATCGGGCGGAGGGTTACGACCCTATACCCAAGCTGCTGCTATCGAATTGCATGATGGACGGATTATTACCGCGGATTCCAGTTCTCTGTTGGGGTCATCCGCAGCGTTGCTGATCAATGTAATGAAAGAGTTGGCGGGAATTGACCATAGTGTCAAACTGATTCCGCAGAATATGATTGAGCCTATCCAGCATACCAAGATTGATTATTTGCACGGGCATAACCCGCGTTTACATACGGATGAAGTGTTAGTGGCGCTTTCTGTCCTCTCACTTCATGATGATAACTGTCGAAAAGCGTTGGAGACGCTGCCACAATTGAAGGGTTGTCAGGCGCACTCGACGGTAATGTTAAAAGATGTTGATTTACGTACTTTTGCGAAGTTGGGCATTGATTTGACGTCCGACCCCGCACGCAAATAGGTAAGGGAACTCGGGTGTAAATCCCGGACAGACCGGCTACTGTGATTGCTTCGGCATAAGTCAGATTACTTGCTGTTTGTGATTTAGTCCTCTTGGTTTGGGACGCACATGTTTAAAAGAATATTTTTCATACTTTATTGTGTACTTTGTGCACTCTCTGCTTTCGCGGTTAACGAGGCGGAGTTGGATTCGTTATATACACAATTCCGATTAGAAGAAGTGGAGGTAACAGCGCGTGTGTTGGATAAAGATGTCATTCAGCCTCAAACCCTCAAAGGTCCTGAACTCCAACGCCTCAACGCGCTCTCTGTGGCGGATGCCTTGCGATATTTCTCTGGTGTGCAAATCAAAGACTATGGCGGAGTGGGAGGCATTAAAACGGTGGATATCCGCTCTATGGGTTCGCATCATTTAGGCGTCTTTTATGATGGCGTCGAGATCGGCAATGCCCAAAACGGCGTGGTGGATTTAGGTAAGTTCTCCATGGAGAATATTGAGGAAATCAGTCTGTATAATGGGCAGAAAAGCGAATTGCTTCAACCGGCTAAGGACTACGGTTCATCCGGTACGCTTTACCTTCGAACCCGTCGCCCTAAGTTTGACGCAAACAAGCCCTATAATGTGATGGTTGGAATGCGGGCAGGTACATTCGGATTGGCTAATCCGTCCGTGCTATATGAGCATAAACTGACGGAGAATATTCATCTTAGCGCCAATGCGGAATACCAATTCGCCACCGGACGTTACCATTTTAGGGTGCATAAAGTGAGTACAGATGGTAAAACCGCTTGGGATACTACCGGAGTACGCCAAAACGGAGATATTCAATCCTGGCGAGCCGAAATAGGTCTGTTTGGATATTTGCCACGTGGGAAGTGGCATATCAAGGGGTATTTCTATGATAGTGAGAAAGGTATTCCGCGGGCAATAATCCGCAATGTGTGGACATCGGAGCAGCGGCAATGGGATAGAAATGCTTTTGTGCAGAGTACCTTCGAAAATACATGGATGGCAGGTGACCGCCGTCTTAGTTTGTTGGCTACCGCTAAGTATTCATACGACCAAATGCGCTATCTGAATCCGGACACTACGCTGATGTATATAGACAATGAATTTCGCCAGCAAGAAGCCTATTTGAGTGCTGCTTTTCGGGCGGATGTGTTTAGTTGGTGGGAAGTGGCAGTAAGTGCGGATTATATCTATAACCATCTCAACAGTAGTATGTCCAATTTTGTGTTCCCGCGCAGGCATACCGGCTTGATAGCTATCTCTACGGCTTTTCATTATAAATGGTTTCGTGCGCAGGTAACGGCATTGGAAACACTCATTCATGATCATCTTGAACGGCCTGCTGGCATGATTAACAAGGCGGCAAAGGATTATAGCCGGATCACTCCCTCTGTTTCTTTGAGTTATCAGCCTCTATTGAGCGAACGGCTGTATTTGCATGCATTCTATAAGCATATTTTCAGAATGCCGACATTCAACGACTTGTATTATACGGATATTGGAAATACTGCGCTTCGACCTGAATTTACTACGCAGTATGACGGTGGATTTGAGTACAACAAAGCGCTAAAATTGGATAATAACGCGATGAAAAGTATAGATGTGCATGTGAAGGCAGACGGATATTTCAATCAAGTGAGAGATAAAATCATAGCCGTTCCAAAGGGAAACAGCCAATATCGTTGGCAGATGTTGAATTTGGGGTATGTGGAGATTCGCGGCTGTGACATCAATGCTGGGATGACGATGCACTTTGATCATGGAGTGGAGTGGGCTTTTAACGGCTCATATTCCTATCAGAAAGCACAAGATTTTACGGATCCTTCGAAGCCGGAATATGGCGGCCAAATAGCGTATATTCCATGGCATTCCGGCTCTATTGTCAGTAATATGAGTTGGAGAGATTGGTCGCTTCATTATTCTTTTATTTATGTGGGTGAACGCTACCATACTTCCGCCAATATCCGTGCAAACTACGAGTTACCGTGGTACACGCATGATTTGAGCGTCTCTAAAATCTGGCAGTTAAAAGGTTGGCGTTTGGCCACAACGATAGAAGTCAATAATTTCTTAAACCAGCAGTACGCCATCATTCTCAATTACCCTATGCCGGGTCTTAACGGGAAACTGATCGTACGCGCATATATTTAATAATGAGTATGAAGAGAATAAACTTATATGTCTTGGCAATCTTGCTGTTAATGACAGCCTGCCGTGGAGAAGAACTATTGCCTCCGACAGAAACAGAAACACGTGGTGACAAACAAAGTGGCAGTTTGAGTGGTTTCTATTTGCTCAATGAAGGGAACATGGGGCAAAACAAGGCGACACTTGATTATTATGATTTTGAGAAAGCACTCTATACGCGAAATATATATGGAGCCGCTAATCCCGATATGGTTCAAGCGCTTGGTGATGTGGGAAATGACCTCAAAGTCTATGGCAACCGTTTGTATGCCGTGATTAATTGTTCCAACCTGATTGAGGTCATGGATAAGCGAACAGCCGTGCATATCGGAACAATTGAAATACCCAATTGCCGGTATTTGACGTTTGATGGCGCTTATGGCTATGTGACGAGTTATGCCGGCCCTGTGCAATTAGGGAACAAGCAAATTGGCTATGTGGCTAAATTTGATACAGCGACTCTGCAAATCGTTGATACCTGTTTCGTTGGTTACCAGCCGGATGAAGTGGAAGTGGCGGGCAATAAACTGTATGTGGCAAACTCCGGTGGGTATTTAGTACCGAATTATGAAACTAAACTGTCGGTTATTGACTTGAATACATTTGAGGTTATTGATTCCATTTTGGTTGCCATCAACTTGCATCGAGTGCGGAAAGATAATGAAAATATGTTATGGGTTACTTCGCGTGGCGATTATGCGGATAATCCGGCACGTCTTTTTCGAGTAAATCCTCTCAGCAAACAGATTACCGATACATTTGAGCTGGCAGCCGGCGACTTGACAATTTACGGCGATTCGCTTTATTATTGCGGAATGGATTACGCGGCTGGAGGTGCTATGAGTGGCATCATCAATACCCATACACGCCAACAGGTATCTACCTCTATTATAACCGACAACACGGTGCTCGACACACCTTATGGTATAGCCATACATCCCGATTCCGGCTATGTGTATATGACAGATGCCGGAACGTACATCAACCCTGGAGTGCTATATTGCTTCACACGCGATGGCAAACAATTATGGAATGTACGCACTGGTGACATTCCGGCTCATATTACATTTATCTATAAATAAAACAGATATGAATCATTTATTTTTATCAGTCTTATTAACGGTAAACCCCTATATCTCGCGGGTGTTTGAGTACAAGCCTGCTCCGGGACAGTTTATTAACACGCTGCCGGCTGCAACCGCTGAGGACACTTCACATACGATGGCGCAGAAAGCCGAAGATGCTATCGCTAACAATGCCGGTGGAATGATCTGCTTAGGCGCTTTCGGGGGCTATGTGGTGTTTGGGTTCGACCATCCGGTTGCTAATAGTGGGACCGATTACGATTTCAAAATATCGGGCAATGCCACTTATTCCAACAACACCATAGACAACACGCGCAAAGGAGGTGCAAGCGAGCCTGGTATTGTGATGGTTAGTTATGACGCCAATTCGAACGGACTGCCGGATGATGCGTGGTATGAACTGGCAGGAAGTGAGTATTACAAACCTGAAACACAACATAACTATACGGTCACTTATCGCCGTCCGGATGGATTAGCAGATGTCCCTTGGACGGATAGTAATGACAGCAGTAGCGTTATGCCGCGCAATTCCTTCCACAAGCAGGATTATTACCCCTTGTGGGCTCCGGATGAATTGACTTTTACGGGTACATTACTCGCTCCAAACGCTGTTAACGAAGGAGAGAGCGGACAAACCTATTATGTGCTCTATTGCTATGACTTCGGCTACGCTGACAATCATCCGAATAATACGGATGGTTGCAAGTTTCGCATTAGTTGGGCTGTGGATAAAGACGGTAAGAGTGTCAACCTGCCGGCTATCCATTTTGTCAAAGTCTATACCGGCATTCAGCAAGTATGCGGATGGCTCGGAGAAACCAGTACAGAAATAACAGGAGCGGAAGACTTGCACCCGGAGATGAAACCCACTATGGCTATCAATGAAACGCAGACCTCTCATAATGCCCGAAAAATTCTCCGTGGTGGACAGATGATGATCATTCGCGGTAACAAAGCATATAATCCATTAGGGATTTCAATATTTACATATTAATTAACATCCAAAAATTAACAAACAAAATGAAAAAGATTTTCTTTTTTGCATCAGCGCTTATTGCGAGCCTGAGTATTTCGGCAGAGGTGATCACTTTGGATCTCACGCAGCCGACAAAACCGGAGCAGTTCACGTTTGCCGAGACAGGCATGTGGACCGAAACCTACAACGAATCAGATTATGAGTATTTCGATACTCAGGTCTTTAGTTTCTCTCACCTGCCATCCAAAAAATCCTATGGCGGAACGTCTTGGGAAGGATTTACAGTAAGTAAGGCTACTCAAGATGGTCAGGGCTATGGCTATTACAGCAATATAGCTAAAGGTGGCATCAATGGTATGGGTACTCCGTACGTCTTTGCTTATTATAGCGAGTTCTGGTTGGTAAGCGAGGACAACGAAGATATGATGTCCTCCAACCATATTATTTTTAATGATGGCAAAGAGTATTATCCCCGTTATGTCTATCTGAACAATGCTGTTATCGGTCACCACGATGTAGTGGAAGGTAGTGCTTATGGGCGTGCATTTACCAAGGGAGACCGCTTTGAAGTGTGGATCCAAGGATTGGATAAAGATTACGAAGCTACGGATGAGAAAGTGATTTATCGTCTGGCTGATTACACGTCGGAGAATCCCGAAGAGTGGTTTGTTAACACGGAGTGGGCGAAAGTGGATCTCTCGCCGCTTGGCAAAGTGGCAGGACTTACTTTCACGGTTGTTTCTACTGATCAAGGTAATTATGGAACAAATACGGCTACCTATTTCGCGCTGGATGGTCTGACCGTTTCTACGACAGCAGACGAACCGCTTCCGGTTGCGTACGCTGTAGCTACCTTCGAGAATGAAGAAGGTGGAGTTAATATCGCAAAAGCAGACACTTGTTGGCAGGGAGCTGATGCGCCTGTACCGGGTTGGAACAACTGGAAGAGTGGCGACTACTACTTCCGAACCTATTTTGACAACACCTACGGAGCGTACTATTCTTCTTTCACGGTAACCAACGAAACTGCGACAACATCTACTGGATATATGGAACCTTATCGTTCTATCTCTGGCGGTGCTTACGAAGGCAGTAACTTTGCTGTTGTGTATGTAGATCCGTGGAATCCGGACACAGTTTCCTTTGAAGCACAAACAGTTAAAGGTTTCTTTGTAAATAATACTCCTTATACCGTTGGCGCTATTACTACGAATAACTTCGCACCGGCAAGTCAATTCAAGCTATCCGATTATCTGAAACTGAATTGTATTGGCTTGAAGAATAAAGCAGTAGTTAATACCGTTACGGTTGATTTGGCTATCGATGGTAAATATATTGGTGAGTGGACTTACGTTGATCTCAGCGAACTGGGTGAAATTGACGCTATTACGTTCACGATGGAAGGTAGTGATATTGGTGACTACGGATTGAATACTCCGTCGTACTTTGCAATGGATAATTTCGGCGCCGCCAAACCTGCCGGCTATGTCGCTCCTGATATGAAAGAGTTTGATGTAGCAACTGCTATCAGCAACACTAACGCTGATGTGAATGTTGTTAAAGTCATCCGCAATGGTCAAGTGTTGATTTTCCGTGACGGAAAAGCTTATAACGTATTAGGCGCTGAGCTATAATGAGATTATTCTCACAAATAGAACGAGTACTATACTTCGTACATGGTACTCTTATTCTTCTTTGCTTCGTCGGGTGTTCGCAACGCCCGGCGGAGCAGGGTAGTGTGCCTGCTGGCAACAAATATGCTACAGGATTTCAGATTTCCGAAACGGATACCGGGATTGTGGTGGAAGTGTTCCAACCCTATCAACGAGTTTGTGTCAAAGAGCCAATGCGGCGTCTTGGGACGATGAGCACGGTACAAGTGGGGTTCCTCTATGCATTAGACGCTATGGATTGTCTGGCAGCGGTATGTAACCCCGAACTCATTTATACGCCGATTAAAGGAAACGAGACAGACATGGGAGACTCTATGCAACCTGTTGCTGAACGCGTTTTGCAAGCTAATCTGGATGCCTTGTTGGCGGTCAATTACGGGCAGTACGATAATATAGAAGCGGCGCGTCTGGAGAAACTCGGGGTATGCATCATTTATATCAACGAGTGGCAGGAAATATCTCCGCTTGCTCGTGCCGAATGGATCCGTGTGCTGGGGGCGCTGACAGGCAAACTGCATGAAGCGGATCACATTTTTGAAGAGGTGGAGAGTAAGTATAAGAGGCTTAAACAGTCATCTGACAACCATCAGCAGGTAAAAATCATGTCAGGAAACAATTTTCATGGTACTTGGTATGTGCCAAGCGGCAAGAACTATTTGGCGTATCTTTTTAAAGATGCGGGGGCACTATATCCTTTTTATAACGAGATGCGAGAAACGTCTATTCCGTTGACTGTGGAAAAAACAGTTCATTATTTCCATGATGCTGATGTGTGGGTAGGTGCGGCTGGTAACAGTTTGGATGAGCTGGCTGCGATGGACGAAAAGCATACTTGGTTCAATGCTTATAAGAACGGTCGGGTTTATAATTGGCGCAAGCAACAACTTCCAGGAGGTGCCAATAATTTCTGGGAACGAGGTGTAGTGCATCCCGAAGAAATGTTAGAGGACATAATTCATATTCTGAATAATGAACCGGATAGTCTTCTGCATTTTGCGGAGAGACTATATTAGCATATTCGAGATTTCAATCAAGCATTTGCGGCAGAGACAGTTCGCATAATGAGAGCGGAGATATGCGCGGGCAGTGTCAGATAGACGTATGCCCGCGCATTGGCATATAACGGGGGTCTCATGATGACATACAAAAGGTGCCCCGCATCTGGGGCACGTTTTGCTGATTCCTTCTTTCGTGAACTCTTTCATTCGTAATTCCTTATTTGGTCAGTTTGACGATTAAGGTACTTAGACCTTTTACTTCCAAATTATCTTTACGCAAATCCACTTGTTCTCCATTTATGGGGTTGATGCCTACTGCTTTGTATTTGCTGAGAATCTCTGCATATGTGGATGTGGGGATGATACGAGCTTCTTCGGCAGCGTTGGCAAATACAAACACGGCTTCATCATCGTTATAACGGAAGAAAGCGTAGGTGTTGTTGCGAGCAAAGAAATGCATGGTCTTGCCAAAATGTAGAACGGGTTCATTCTTGCGCCACT
This sequence comes from uncultured Bacteroidales bacterium, assembly GCA_900319995.1. Classification (GTDB taxonomy): domain Bacteria; phylum Bacteroidota; class Bacteroidia; order Bacteroidales; family Paludibacteraceae; genus Colicola. The sequence continues at coordinate 4,271 of ONQO01000012.1, read as the reverse complement.
GGAAGAGTTTGCTTTGGAAATCGTACATGTCCTGCATAGCAGGAGTCACTTCGGAAGCTTGTGGTAACGGGGCACGCAAGTAAGAGTGATTGCTCGGATCTTTGCCTTTGGAAGTCATCGCATACTCATCGCCGTAAAGCACTTGCGGAATACCACGCATGGTCGCCAACAATACATATGCCAGTTTGACACGGCGCGGGTCTTTGTCTTTCACTACATCGGTGATACGTGCCATATCATGATTGCCAAGGAATGTGAATAGTTTGTTTACATCCGCATATTGATAATCCATAGTCATGGCATCATAGACACGTGTCAAACCGTTTCCCCATCCGCTACCGTCGTTCTCCAATGCCTGACGGATGGATTCTTCTACCGGAAAGTCCATCACAGTAGGCAGATTCGAATCAAAACCATCGAAGTTCTTCACGCCTGACTGCCAGTATGCCACAGCCGGTGCGGGACGAGTCCAGCACTCGCCGACGATGTTGATATAGGGATATTCGTTACGGATGGCCGCCAGCCACTTGCTGCCCGGTATTTTCTCTATATACGGATATGTATCCACGCGGAGACCATCAAGATCGGCGAACTCTATCCACCATATTGCCCATTGTTGGAAATACTTGAGCAGGTCAGGGTTTTCCAGATTCATATCTGGCATCGGATGGTCAAACCAACCACGGTTACTGAGCTGACGGTCATATTCAGAGGCATTGATGTCATAGTTGGCTGTAAAGCAGTTATTAGTGTTGGTGAATTGCGGGAATTGGTTAATCCAGTTCTGGTAGGGTAGGTCTTTCATCCACCAATGCGCTACGCCACAATGATTGGGCACCATATCCATGATGAATTTCAAACCTTTAGCATGAGCTTGTTGGACCATCAGGGCATATTGCTCATTGGATCCGTATCGCGGGTCAATATGGTAGTAATCAGAGCATGCGTAGCCATGATACGACCAAGCCGCCTCGTCATCACAGAGGAGTGGAGTGGGCCAAATAGCGGTGCAACCGAGTTTGGCTATATGGTCGAACGAATTGATAATACCCTGAATATCACCGCCCCAACGTCCGTTTACGTTGCTTTTGTCCGCTTTCTCTCGTGTATTCTTGGTCGAGTTGTTTGATGCATCGCCATCCACGAAACGGTCGGACATAATCAGATAAACGACATCCGAAGCATCAAAACTCTTGCGGTCACGACTGCCGCCGCGGCGCTCATTTATTTGATAATCATAGCAGGCTTTCTTGTTGCCTTTTTTGAGTGTGATACGATATGTACCTGGTTGATTGACTGACATATCCACGAACAGATAGTTCGGACTTTCAGCGTTATGCTGCGCCTTAGGAACGAGTCCTACACATGCACCACGCATCACTTTTCCTTTTACCACTTGTTGCACACTGACCTGGGCGTCTTTCAGGTCTTCACCGTGAAACATAAGTGTGAGGGGTGTTTCCATGTCTGTCCACCAGCACAAAGGTTCCACCTGTTGAATTTTCGGAGCAGCATTGACCAATTGACATGTCAATAAAACGGCTGCAAAAAGCAAAATGTGTTTTTTCATATTCTTATAGTTCGTTAACCAATATGTTGTCCAATGATTTGTCCTTTTGTTTGAGTTGTAGATAGGTATTCCAAAAGTCCTGCATTTGTTTTGAAGGGGCTTGCAGGAATGCCTCTGTTCCTTGTGCGTCAATGCGTTCAATAACCATCCCTACCGTAATCTTATGTGTATCCAAAGCGGGTTGGTAGCGTCGTTCTTCGTCCTGCTCGGAAGTAACCTCCCTTACCAGTTCTGTTTCCACGAGTCTTGACATCAGCAGATTAACCAGTCTGATGGGTAGATGATCGCGAATGGCAAGTTCTTTCGCCGAGTAGGGTGCTTCGCTGTTTTCAAAGCGACGAACAATTACTGTCAGCAGATACAGCATGATGAAGTCTTTATATCTTCGAGACATGCTGTTAAGCTCCGATTCGTATTCAAACTCCGCGTTGTTCTGGATGGCATAAGACATCTCTGCGCCGATGAGGATGAGCAAACTTGTGTATTGTAACCAAGTCATGAGGATCGGGATAGAAGCAAATGCTCCATAAACTATACTTGTGCGAGAGAGCATTGCTATCAAATAGACGGAGAGCATTTGCAGGAGTTTGAAGAGAGTGCCCATTAATATACCGGGTACTACTGCTGACAGAAAACGTACTGGCGTATTCGGGATAGCCATGTACATCCATATGAACAGAACCCAACTGATGATGAATTGAAGGAATAGCGAGTCGCCTATGGAGGAGTTGACAAACAGATGCAAGCCTGAGTTGCAAACAATGAATACGGGGATAAGGACGATGATGGTAATATATGTGCTGAACTTGCGTGCGATGGAGCGTGAGCGTTTGACATTCCATATTTGATTGAATGCTGTTTCTACGGACTCGAAGAACGAATAGATTGCCCAAAGCAGAATCAATATACCGATGCCGATGAATAAACCGCCCTGGGCTGTGGACAAGTAGCGATCTACCATTTCCATAATGGTTGGAACAATACCGGCTTCACCGAGGAAGGTGGTGTTCAGATACTGCTCAATCACATCGGCGACTCCGAAACCTTTGGCTACTGCTACAATCATGGCCATGATGGGAACTATGGCAAAAGTGAGGGAGAAAGTGATGCTCTTGGCGATATTGTTGAGATTCTTGCTGGTAAAACCACGCACGACCAACACGATGGTACGAATGATAAGGAATCCGATACGTTTGAAAAAACCGTCAAACTCAGTCGTTGTGTGCCGCCACATGTCGAAGCGGATAAACTTGATTATTTCGGAAAATTTATTCACGGTAATTCGGCTTTTTTCAGTTGTTTGTAATGCGTGGCATTTAATTAATAACAGCTTTCAGCTTTCTTATGGCTTCTTCTGCCTGTTGATAGCTGAAAGCTGATAGTAAAAGCAGACTTATAAGCCGGGTTCTGTACTGCCGATGCAGCGTCTATCATTAATCTTGAACGCCGTGTTACCACGTGTTTCTGTCGCTTCCTACCCTCCAACTCGCGCGAGCAACGCTCAAACGTCGGTTTACATGGAATTGCAGCCCGCAGTTTGCTCGTTTCACATTACTCGTCTCTGTAGCAGGGACCAAACATTTCTGCCTGACGGCCGTTAACCGCTGCGGTGCTCTGTGCTGCCCGGACTTTCCTCTGCCGATAAAACGACAGCGATAGACCAGTCTGCTATGAGAGCGGTGTACGGGAATCGAACCCGCCTCCTCGGCTTGGGAAGCCGATGCACTACCGATGTGCTAACACCGCATAAGAAGGAAATGAGGGAACATGGGCATGATCCATTTCCAAATCGGCTGCAAAGATACTGCTTTTTTTTGATATGTGCAAGACTTTTCGCTTTTTTCTCTAAATTTGTCAAAAAAAGAACGACAAATCACTCTTTTACGACTTATACAAAACTCATACAATCACAATACGCATACCATCTCACCATTTAGCAGTCAATCAGCCACTCTCAAGCATCTCTCAAGCATCTCTCAAGCCACTCTTAAGCATCTCTTTATTTTGTTCCTTAGACATATGAAGACACAAGATCTTACAAATGACACGAGAGGAGAGATTGTTATTTATCAATCCGAAGAAGGCAAAGCCGCTATTGATTTGATGTCATTCTTCAAGACGAGACAGTGTGGGTAACTCAGGAACAAATGGTTGCCCTCTTTGGTAAGGCAAAATCTACTATTAGCGAACATCTTAAGCACATTTTCGAAGAAGGAGAATTGGACCAAAATTCAGTTGTTCGGTTTTTCCGAACTACTGCCGCTGATGGTAAATCATATAATAGAAGGAACCGGCTCTATTAGTCACCAGCAAGCGCAAGAAAAAGCCGAACACGAATACACCATCTATCGCCAGCGGGAGATGAACCAATTAGAATCTGACTATGATCGCGCTGTACGACAGTTATCGCTCTTTGGCTCAACTAATGGTTTATCCGGTGAGTGAGATTCACGGAGTGACAAATAAAACCCATCAAAATCTGCATTCCAAGTGCAGATTTTTTTGTGTATGTTGGAAAAATGTTCACATAAATTTGCACATATCAGAAAAAAGTTGTACCTTTGCGCAAAAGTTTGCGCAGAAAGGAGAAACACTATGAAAAATACCGATTATTGCACTCTGGATAAGGAGTCGTTACAAGAAGTAGGTAAAACCCGCTTGGCAGAATACAAAGCCATCCGCAAGAAGGTGGACGCGAAAG
>ONQO01000024.1 GCA_900319995.1 uncultured Bacteroidales bacterium | reverse complement strand
AAACATTTTCAATCAAATCAAAAAAAAACAATCTATGTATAAGTGACAATATAACAATGTTTTATATTCTACTCTTATAGAAATATCGCAACAGTAGTAGTCAACCATTATTAATTACAAAATGAGGTAAAATACAACATTTTCATGATTTTTAAAAACCTCGTTAAAAGGTCGTTAAAAGGTCGTTAAAAGGTTGTTGAGGTCTCGCAGGAACTATTGAACATTAGTAATGATACATTCATATTAGAAAAAAACAATCATATAGATAAATGATTTTAAAGCAGTTAGTATTGACATCAAATATTTGTAATATATGCAATTAGTATGTTTTGATACCGAGACCACGGGTCTTGACGTGCAAAAAGAACATATCATCCAATTGTCGTTAGTAAAATTTGAGACAGAAAGTTGGCAAATCATTGATCAACGCGACTGGTATATTCTGCCTGAAGGTGATTTTACGATTCCCGCGGAGGCCGAAGCCGTCCATCATATCAGCAAAGCATTTCTATTGGAGAACGGCGTAAGTTTGCGCAGCATCTATGATGAACTCATCTCGTTTACAGACGGTTGCGACATGTTGAGTTACAACGGCAATGGTTATGACGCTCCTATTCTGCATTATAATCTGAGCCGTTTAGGGTTGGATTTTGATTTTGAGAACAGGCGTTGGTACGATGCGCTGTTGTTGGAACGTATCCATACGGCGGGAATGGTAGATGAGAAGGGCGAGAAAGTTCATAACAACCTGACGGCAGCCTATACGCGGTATTATGGTCATCCTTTCGAGGGCGCACATAATTCGCTTGACGATGTATTGGCGACCATTGAGGTATTCAAGGCGCAAGTTGGCGCTCACGGTTGGGCATGGGTGGAAAGAGATGAGTTCGGATTCATCTGTTACGACCGTTGGCTGACAAAAAACGGCAATTATTACTACTTGAACCAAGGAGCTCACAAGGGAGAAAGCATAGAATCCATGACGCATATCGACCCAGGATACCTGGAGTGGATGATTAACAAATGTACCTGGACAGACGAGCAAACGAAAAGGCTAATCCGTTCCGTACTAAAGATTCCCAATCCGAGCCATCCGAGTGCGCCCCAAGATACGAGTCATCCGGATGCTTCAAGTGCACCAAGTAATCCAAGTGTTGCAAATAATCTGAATCCTTCGCGAGGAAAGAAGCGCAGCAAAGGTACCATCACTGAGGCGGATTTGAGTCTTTTCTGATTAGTCCGGATTTGGGAGAAAGAAGGGTTAAATAAGGTAAAAAGTACCAATTAATGCAAAAAAATCACAGAAAATTGCCTAAATATTTGCGTATATCAAATTTTTGTTGTACCTTTGCACCCGCTTTTGAGTTAAGTTAAGCAAACGGCCGGTTGGATGAGCGACTTAGTCAGCGGTCTGCAAAACCGTATAGAGCGGTTTGACTCCGCTACCGGCCTCTAAGCCGCCTATAAAAGGGCGGCTTTGTTTTTTACCAGAGGGAATAGATATACTAGATGCACTAGAGGAAATAGAAAACGATGGATAAGGTCATCAAAGACATAACGGAACAGGAGTACAAGTACGGTTTCACCACAGATGTAGAAACAGAAATTGTGCCCGCAGGGCTGAATGAGGATATAGTCCGGCTTATTTCTGCGAAGAAAGGTGAGCCGGATTGGCTGTTGGAATTTCGCCTGAAAGCATTCCGCAAATGGCAAACAATGTCCATGCCGACATGGGCACATTTGGACATTCCGGAGATTGATTTTCAGTCCATTTCGTATTATGCCGCCCCTAAAGCAAAGTCGCCAAGTGAAAAAGGAGAAGGAACCAAGGACAAGATAGACAAAGAAATCATGAAGACTTTCGACAAGCTCGGTATTCCATTGGAGGAACGTGCCGCCCTCGCCGGTAATATGGCAGTGGATGCTGTCATGGATTCGGTGAGTGTGAAGACGACTTTCCGCGAGACTTTGGCAGAGAAAGGTATTATCTTTTGTTCTATTAGCGAGGCCGTTCGCGAATATCCGGAGTTGGTGAAGAAATACTTAGGCAGCGTAGTTCCTCCGACAGATAATTTCTATGCAGCGCTCAACTCTGCGGTGTTTTCAGACGGCAGTTTTGTCTATGTGCCGAAAGGTGTTCGCTGCCCAATGGAGTTGAGTACCTATTTCCGCATCAATGCAGGCAAAACGGGTCAATTTGAGCGGACATTATTAGTAGCCGACGAAGGTGCATATTTATCTTATTTAGAGGGCTGTACGGCGCCTATGCGTGACGAGAACCAGTTGCATGCCGCGATAGTGGAGATAATCGTTCACAAAGATGCGGAAGTCAAATATTCAACCGTTCAGAACTGGTATCCGGGTGACAAGAACGGCAAAGGAGGAATATACAATTTCGTGACCAAACGCGGTATTACCTATGAAAACGCGCGTTTGAGTTGGACACAAGTGGAAACAGGCAGTGCGATTACGTGGAAATATCCGAGTTGTATTCTGCGCGGCGACAACTCGACGGCAGAATTCTACTCTGTGGCGGTTACGAACAATTACCAGCAAGCAGATACAGGCACCAAGATGATTCATATCGGTAAGAACACACGTAGCCGTATTATCTCCAAGGGTATCTCCGCGGGTCACAGTCAGAATGCCTATCGGGGTTTGGTGAAGATGGGAGTGAACGCGGAGAATGCGCGCAACTACAGCCAATGCGACAGTTTGCTATTAGGCGACCTATGCGGAGCGCACACATTTCCAGACATGATCATCAGCAACCCGACAGCGACTGTTGAACACGAAGCCACGACCAGCAAAATCAACGAAGACCAGTTGTTTTACTGCCGCCAAAGAGGTATCGGCATCGAAGATGCGGTTGGACTGATTGTTAACGGTTACGCCAAAGAGGTAATGGACAAACTGCCGATGGAGTTTGCGGTGGAAGCCCAGAAACTGCTACAAGTGAGTCTGGAAGGAAGCGTAGGATAAGGATTTAGCTATAAATCTATATGCTCTGCGAAGACGGGCGCAGAAAGGAAAAGGGATGCGGATTGCGAGAAGCGGTCCGCATTTTCTGTGGTCAGATAGCGGCAGGAGCCGTTGAGAGATAGTTGTGAAGCGTATTCGGGATGCCGAACAAGGTATTCGGCGAGGCTGGACGCCACAAGCGAACCCTGAGAAATAGGTGTTATTCTGTGAGTTTGTGATTTCGTGATTGCGTAATTTTGAAGGAATGATTCAATCTTCTTCAAGAGAAGAGGATAGTGCGTACATCCAAGGACAAGGGTATCTATTAGCGGGTCTTGGTCGAGGATAGCACGAAGGTATTTATCCACGAAATAATCCGCTCCCGGACTGTTGTGCTCTCCGGCTTCGATGAGCGGCACCCACATAGGACAAGCGAGTTGAGTAACCCGCAATTCGTTCGCTATTTTCTCCAGTTCGAGTACGTAGGATTCGGAGGAGACGGTAGCAGGCGTAGCGAGGATGCCCACATGTCCGGTTTTTGTAATGGAAGGCACTGATTCCACCGTAGGCCTAATTACCCCGAGAACATTCACCTTTTTGTCCTTAATCCTCGGCAGGTCGTGCTGCTGGATAGTACGCAGAGCTTTAGCCGAGGCGGTGTTGCAGGCAAGTATGACCAATGTGCATCCTTGTTCAAACAAGAAATTGACAGCCTGGAGCGTATAACGGTAGATGACCTCAAAGGAGTGTGTGCCATAGGGCGCACGCGCATTGTCACCGAGATACAAATAATCGTATTCGGGCAATACTCGACGGATGGAATCCAAGATGGTCAAACCACCGTATCCACTATCAAAAACACCTATTTTTGCCATTACGGCCGCAAAGGTACTGCTTTTTTTTCAAATACGCAAGAGGAAAAACAATTTTTACCTTTCCGAGATAGTAAAAATACCTACTGTATGTAGAAAAATTGACGGATTTTGCCCAAAAGAACGGTTTCGACACTTTTTTGCGTTTATACATTTGCATATATGGATTTTTTTTTGTAATTTTGCACGCTTTTTAGGTGCATGCGTATATGCGCACCCGTGGAAAGCATAGGGCACTTCTAAAAATTCCACGTTTTAAGAAAACCCCGTTTAGTTAATATAATTGGCACTTAAACAAGAAAGATGAAAATAGCGATAATCGGATACGGTAAAATGGGGCATATGATAGAGGATATTGCCCATGAGCGAGGTCACGAAGTGGTGTCGCGAATTGACGCAGGTGATGTTTTTGAATTGAACGGAGCAGATGTAGCCATAGAGTTCACTACACCGGCGACAGCAGAAACGAATGTACGGAAGATATGGGAGCAAGGGATTCCCGTAGTTTGCGGCACTACCGGCTGGGATGCGCAAACTCTGATGGAAGAAGACAAACGTATTCACCCAAAGCCCATGCTTGTCTGGAAAAGCAATTTTTCCGTAGGCGTGAATCTATTTTTTAAGATGAACCGATGGCTTGCCGAAGAGATTATGCACCTTTCCCCTGCTCTCTCCCAAGGTGAGGGCGGATACAAGCCATCAATCACAGAGATCCACCATATCCACAAGTTAGACAAACCGAGCGGAACGGCAAAGACATTGGCGGAAGACATCCGTAACACCGGAACAGCAGTATGCCGGAATATTCCTATCGAATCCATCCGCGAGGGTGAAGTGCCCGGAACGCATGAGGTTAAATGGGACAGCGAGGAGGACACCATTATCATTACGCATGTGGCAAAAGGGAGAAGAGGCTTCGCGTTAGGCGCAGTGCTGGCGGCAGAAGAGATATGTAACCACGAATAACAAAAAGACAATGAAAGATATCAAAGAGAAGATTTTCGCCTCATTGAGGCAACGAATTGCAGAAGTACCCCGCGGCGGATGGATTCGCGCTGGGGTATGGAGTGCGTTGTATGTAGTGTTTGTGCTGTGGGTAGCATGGAACGATTGGGCAAGTTTAGGCTGGTTATTGCTGTTGCCGCTGGTTATTGATGCGTTTACCACCAAGTACATTAATTACGGATGGTGGAGGAAATACAAGCCGGAGGAAACAGAGGGACAAAAGAAGAAAGGGAACGCATTTCTATACACCTTGTTCTCCTGGATAGACGCGATTGTGTTTGCATTAGTAGCCGTCTATTTCATCAATCTGTATATTTTCCAAAACTACCAGATTCCGAGTTCGAGTTTGGAGAAGACGCTGTTAGTTGGAGATTTTCTGTATGTTGACAAGATGGCATACGGAGCGCGTGTTCCGATGACTCCGTTATCCATGCCGTTGATGCAGCATACCGCGCCAAAATGGTTAGGCGGAGGGAAGAGTTATCTGGACCATCCTCATTGGGAGTATAAACGCCTTGCCGGTTGGAGTCATCCGAAGAAGGGCGACATCGTGGTTTTCAATTTTCCGGCAGGCGATACGGTTCTATCCAAAATCGAGTCGCCGGATTACTATACCCTTCGCCGCCTAATGCAACAATCCGGTAACAAAGGTGTGGATATCCCCGGTGAATACGGGTTTATACATATCTCTCCTAAAGACCTGAAAGATGTAAAAATCCGCCCTGTTGACCGAAGAGAGAACTATGTCAAACGCTGTGTGGGAGAACCAGGTGATTCTCTGTGTATAAAAGACAATGTTATTTATACGAAGTGTTCAGAATTTCAGGATTCTAAATGGGAGCGAGAGCCTGACCGCGAAGGCGTACAGTTGAACTATGAGGTACGTACGGATGGTTCTGTATTGGGTGCCAAGTTAATGGACAAAACAGGTATCAGCCTCGCGGACCGGCACCACTACCGCAATGATTTATACCTGTTCCCTCTGACGAAAGGCATGAAAGCGGAATTGGAGAAAGCCCCGCATATCACGTCTATTCAAGTTCAGCATGAGATGTTCGGCGGCGAAGTGTATCCGTTGGGGCACAACGAATGGACACGCGATAACTATGGGCCCATTTATATCCCGAAGAGAGGAGACAAACTGCTGATTACCGAGGATAACTACTGGGTCTATAAGCGAATAGCGGAGGCCTATGAGTTCAAGCCCATGCGTATCGGGGATGAGTATGAATTTGAGATGGATTACTATTGGATGATGGGCGACAACAGGCATAATAGTGCCGATAGCCGTTATTGGGGATTTGTGCCGGAGGACCATATTGTAGGTCGTCCAGTATTTATATGGCTAAGCATAGACAAGGACAAAGGTAAGATCCGTTGGAACCGCATAGGCAAAAGAGTAAAGAACTGCGAATGACCCTACCGATAGCATATATGGCGCCAAAAGACTGGTACAAAGCGTACCTTATCCATCCGGAGACGGTAGAAATAGAAGGCATGGAGAGTTTTGAGAAACAAACTTTTCGCAACCGTTGCCTGATTAGTACCCCGGATGGTCCCTTGACGCTGAGTGTGCCTGTTAAGAAAGTGGAACACAAGCAGTTAACCAGAGACATGGAAATCAGTTACCAGACACGATGGCAACATCAACACTGGATATCGCTTGTATCCGCCTACAAACATACGCCGTTTTTTGGCTATTACGAGGATTATTTTAAGCCGTTTTACGAAAAAGAGTATCGTTTTTTGTGGGATCTGAATAGCGAGATACATGAGACGATTATGGCGTTGCTGAGAAACCTCTCCCCGACCCTTTCCCAGAGAGAGAGAGTAAAGTTCGCCTATAAGGCGACGGAGGATTGGAGAGGAGAGGAACTGAATCGTTTTTTCGGAGACGGGAAAAGTATATTAGATGAATTGTTTGAATTTGGGCCGGAGACAACCGACCATTTGAGATGAAAAAGATAGACTGGAGTCAATTAGGTTTTCATTACACCGAGCCGGAATATATTGTTCGGTCAGCATATCATGAGGGGGTATGGGAGGAGCCATACGCCACCAAAGACAAGTACCTTCATTTGCATGTGTCGGCTACTTGTCTGCAATACGGTCAAGAGGCCTTTGAGGGGTTGAAAGCATTCCGCGGCATTGACGGCAAGATACGTATTTTCCGCTGGCGCGAAAACGCCAAGCGAATGGCAAAGAGCGCAGAGGGTCTGTATATGGCACCTGTTCCTGAGGAGTTATTCGGGAAAGCGATCAGGTTGGCACTGGAGAAGAACATGGATTTCCTGCCGCCATACGGAACCGGAGCGACGCTGTATTTCAGACCGTTGCTGATTGGTACGACACCGCGACTGGGTGTAGGACCGGGCAAGGATTTTGAGTTTATTGTCATTCCTTCTCCCATCGGTCCATACTATCCGGGTAAGTTTCATTGCACGACGTTTATCGTCAACCGGCATGTCGATCGTGCGGCGCCTTACGGTACCGGTCAATTCAAGGTAGGCGGCAATTATGCGGCATCGTTCCGCGCGACAGAAGTGGCCCATGCGATGGGTTACGACTGCTTATTCCTGGATGCCAAGTATCACAGGTATATAGATGAGTGCAGTGCCGCGAATTTTATTGGTATCAAAAAGCCTAACCCATCCTTGAAAGGAGGAGAGCCACAGATTGAGTACCTGACGCCGAGGAGTAGTGCGATTTTGCCGAGTATCACGAATGACAGTTTAATGACCCTTGCCCGCGAGGAAGGGATGAAAGTGACGCGTCGGCATATTCGGTTGGAGGAGTTGGCAGAGATGAGTGAAGCCGCAGCATGCGGGACAGCATGCGTGATTTCGCCGATAGACAAAGTGTTGGATCCAGAGCGGAACAAAGTCTATCATTTTAGCACGGAACCGGGACCAGTGCTAACCGGGCTCTATCATACTCTGAAAGATATCCAGTACGGTCGTGCAGAAGACAGACACGGGTGGTGTGAGGTAATTGAGAGTTAAGAATTGAGAGTTGAGAATTGAGAATTGAGAGTTGAGAATTGAGAATTGAGAGTTGAGAATTGAGAATTGAGAATTGAAAATAACAAATTACGAATAAAAAAATATTATTTATGTTTTCAAGACATCCAAAGGGGTTAATCCCAGCCGCACTCGCCAATATGGGCGAACGATTCGGCTACTACATCATGAACGCAGTTCTGCTGCTATTCTTAGTTTCCAAATTTGGTCTAAGTGACGGGACTGCCGGTATTATCTATGCCGTATTCTATTTTGGCATATATGTACTAAGCCTCGTAGGCGGCATCATAGCCGACCGCACACAAAATTACAACAAGACCATCCAGGGTGGACTGATTATCATGTCCGTTGGTTATATATGCCTATCCCTACCCCTTTTCTCCAGCAATCTAACCGGTGGCAGTGATTGGTGGTTCATTCTCATTTTCACATGTTTATCATTACTATTGATTGCCTTCGGAAACGGTCTATTCAAAGGAAACTTGCAAGCGATTGTGGGTAAAATGTACGACGAACTGGAAGCAGAAGCGGCCAAGAAAGGCGAAGATGAATTGAGGATAGCCCGAGAGAAACGCGACTCCGGTTTTCAGATTTTCTACGTGTTTATCAATATCGGCGGTCTGATTGCCCCGTTTGTAGCTCCGCTACTTCGTCAATGGTGGCTAAAGGCTCATGATTTTCTATACAATGCCGATATGCCGGAATTATGTCACCGTTTTTTGAACAACAGTTTAACGTACACCAATAAGGATGGCGAGTTGGTGGATTTGACACAAAAGTTCACAGAGACATCGCAGGAGGTACTTTGTAACGGTAATGTTATCGCAGACCCGACGACATTCTGCACCGATTATCTTCATGTGTTCAACCAAGGCATCCATTACTCGTTCATAGCATCCGTAGCGGCAATGCTGCTCTCGTTGATTATCTTCGTGGTGACCAAACACAAATTCCCTCAACCAGCCAAGAAGGAGGCGGCAGTTGTAGCCACTTACACAGAGGAAGAGAAAGTTGCGATGGCAAAAGAAATCAAGCAACGTTTAGCCGCCCTTTGCGCCGTATTGGGAATTGCAATTTTCTTCTGGCTTTCGTTCCACCAAAACGGTCAATCACTGTCCGTTTTTGCCCGTGACTTTATCAGTACAGACAGTGTTGCACCAGAAATATGGCAGGCTCTCAATCCTTTCTTTGTGATTGTACTGACACCGCTGATTATGTGGTTATTCTCCATGTTGGCAGAGGCAGGCAAGTCTATTTCCACGCCCCGCAAGATAGCGATAGGTATGGCCATAGCGGGCTGTGCGTATCTATTCTTGATGATCATCTCCGCTCTTAACCATTATCCTTCAGGCGATGAGTTCCGCAAAATGAATGCAGAACAGATGGCAGCCAATGGCCTTTCCAAAGAAGGTCCCTGGGTATTGTTTGTTACATATTTCTTCCTTACGGTAGCCGAATTGTTTATCTCGCCGCTTGGATTATCATTTGTATCAAAAGTAGCCCCGCGTCACATGGTAGGTTTGTGTCAAGGATTATGGTTGGGTGCAACGGCTATCGGCAACTTGTTTATATGGGTTGGTCCGGTAATGTATAACGCATGGCCCATCCAATATTGCTGGGCTGTATTCTTCGCTATATGCCTCATTTCGATGGGAGTAATGTTAGGAATGGTAAAATGGCTGGAAAAAGTAACTAAATAATTATGAATTGATATGGAAGAAGTAATCAAATATTTTGAGTCTTTAGAGGCGCGAATGGAGGTTCAAGAATCAGAGAGAAAGAGACTTGAGGAACGTATCATGGCGTTGTCACAGGCTCAAAAAGAGTCGGTTGAACGTATAGAGGCTATCGCTGAACGACTACATACGAATGAAAGCAAGTTGCTTGCAGTGGGCAAACATGTTGCTTCGATGGTGGCTATTTTAGAGGATTTGCGCAACCGTCCGCAAGTCGCGCCAGAGGAGAAACCGCTCTCGCACCCCAAGCCGCAGCCAGTAGCCGAACCGGAAGAACAAAAGTTACCGGAACTGCCGGAAATACAAGAAAATCCGGAGCCAGCTGTTGAACAAGTAGCGGAGCCAGTTGTTGAACAGGTATCGGAACCTGTTGTTGAGCAGGCTGCGGAACCGATAGCCGAGTCCGTTGAGGCTGAGAAAGAAGAACCGTCATCGCCGAAAGCCGTTCTGTATGGCAAGCCAGTGGATGATATTCGTCTGGCCATCTCGCTCGGCGACCGTTTTCTGTACCAACGCGAACTATTCGGACAAAATGCCGAATTGATGCAAAGGACACTGAACGAGTTGAATGAACTCGGCTCATTCGAAGAGGCTATTGCTTATATCAGCCGTTTCGGTTGGGACACGGAGAGCAAGACATACCAACAGTTTCTCGTAACATTACACCGAAGATTCGGATAATTAACAGTTGACAGTTGATGTTATACCTTGTTCCGACACCGGTTGGCAATTTGCAGGACATGACGTTCCGCGCGATTGAAGTGCTGAAATCAGTTGATTTGATTTTGGCGGAAGACACCCGCACAAGCGGTGTGTTGCTGCAGCATTTTGATATCCATACTCCGCTGAAGAGCCATCACAAGTTCAATGAGCACGAGACCAGTGCTGACATTGTGGAACGTTTGAAAGCCGGTGCTAACATTGCGCTCATTACCGATGCCGGCACACCAGCTATCAGTGACCCCGGATTCTATTTGGTGCGAGCGGCAGCCGAGGCTGCTATTGAAATACAATGCTTGCCCGGAGCCACTGCTTTCGTGCCGGCATTAGTGGATTCCGGGTTGCCTAACAACCACTTCTATTTTGAAGGTTTCCTGCCTCAAAAGAAAGGTCGTCAGACGCGTTTGCAGTATTTGGCACAACTGGATGAGACATTCATTATTTATGAGTCTCCCTTCCGGTTGGTAAAGACAATGGAGCAGTTGGTTTCCGTATGCGGCGAAGAACGCAAAGCAAGCGTAAGCCGTGAGATAAGTAAAATACACGAAGAAACGGTTCGCGGAACGCTGGCAGAGTTGATTCATCATTTCAAACTAACACCTCCAAAAGGCGAGATTGTAATTTGTGTAGCAGGCAATGAGTGAGATGAAGTCTTTGGCGAAGGACACCGTGATATACGGTGCCAGTTCAATAATAGGTAAGTTTTTGAACTACCTATTAGTTCCTCTTTACACGTATGCGCTTGCGCGCACATCAGACTATGGTATTGTGACCAATATCTATGCATGGACAGCATTGTTACTGGTCATTCTAACGTATGGCATGGAGACAGGTTTCTTCCGTTTCGCAAACCGTGAGGATTACGATCCGCAAACCGTTTATAAAACGTCCTTCTTTACCCTGCTTTGCTCCAGCGCACTATTCACTATGCTGGTAGTTGTTTTTCATCAACCGATAGCCAATGTTTTAGGTTATCCTGATCATTCGGAGTTTGTGGAGATGATGTTTGCTACCGTAGCGATTGATGCGTTTGCATGCATCCCGTTTGCGTATCTTCGATACCAGAAACGACCAGTGGCTTTTGCAGCACTCAAGTTGCTGTTTGTTCTGCTGAATATCGGCTTTAACATCCTCTTCCTTGTAATTCTGGGCAAGGATGATGTTTTCTATGTGTTCCTCAGCAATATTCTGGCGACGGTCATTCAGACACTCTGCCTGCTTCCGATGACAATGCCGAAAGGCGGACAATTCAGCGCGCCCGTCTTAAAGGAGATGTTGCGTTATTCGCTGCCTTTATTGGTACTGGGTGTCGCCGGTATCATGAACCAGACGTTAGACCGCATCCTCTTCCCGTACCTATATACAGGAGTTGACGCACAAGCCCAGTTAGGTATCTATGGCGCTTGCTTCAAGGTAGCGATGGTGATGATGATGTTCACACAGGCCTTCCGCTATGCTTACGAACCTTTTGTGTTCGCCAAACACAAAGACCGGCAATCCGTGGAAGCTTACGCAGATGCCATGAAATACTATATCATCTTCTCGTACCTCATTTTATTGGTTGTTATCTTTTATTTGGATATATTCAAGTTCATCGTTGCACAAAATTACTGGGAGGGACTGAAGATTGTTCCGATAGTGCTATGGACGTATGTATTCCAGGGTATCTATTTCAACCTCAGTTTCTGGTACAAACTGACGGACGAGACGAAATGGGGAGCCTATTTCTCGCTCATTGGGCTCATTATCACATTGGTTCTTCAAATTATAGGAGTGCCGTTGATTGGTTATTGGGCCAGTTGCGGAAGCAGTCTCATTTGCTACTTTGTGATTATGCTTCTATCTTATTTCATCGGTCAGAAGAAAGCCCCAATCCCTTATGATCTCAAAAACATCTGTGGTTATACTGCATTGACGCTTGGTTTGCTGGGGGTCTATTACGCCCTCCGTCTGTATTATGTACATAACATGTGGGCGCTAATGGGTATCGGCACAATACTCATTGGCATCTACCTTATTATATTAACCCGTAAAGATTTTCCTATTCAACATGTTCTCAGGAATCGTAGAAACAATGGCTCATGTCGTTCAAATTGAGACCGAGCACACCAACAAACACTTCACGCTTCGCAACCCCTTCGGCGAGGCTTTGAGTATAGACCAGTCGATAGCGCATAACGGTGTGTGCTTGACGGTTGTACGTATAGAAGGGGACCTTTATACCGTTACGGCCATGCAGGAAACGCTCCGGCTGACCAACCTCGACTTGCTCAAAGAAGGAGATTGGGTCAACGTGGAGCGCTCCATGATGATGGGAGGACGATTGGACGGACATATCGTACAGGGCCATGTGGACCAGAAAGCCGTTTGCGTTGAAGCGAAAGAGACCGACGGCAGTTGGTATTACCGCTTTGAGTACGACTCAACGCGTGAGATGATTGAGAGAGGTTATTTCTGCGTAGATAAAGGCTCTGTGACCATTAATGGTGTGAGTCTCACGGCCTGCGAACCTGACGTGAAGGGAGACAAGGGATTTGTTTCCGTATGTATCATTCCTTACACGGAGGAGAACACCAACTTCAAGTATATCAGAGAGGGGACTGTGGTAAATATCGAATTTGACATACTCGGTAAGTACCTAAGCCGCTATGCAGCAATCTTAAAAAAATGAAATTAGAAATTTGAAATTTAAATATAAATTATTATGGACAAAATCAGTTATGCATTAGGTCTCTCAATGGGTCAAAACCTGATGGGCAGCGGCGTAGAGAAACTGAATTATCAGGATCTTGCGTCGGGCATCGAAGATGTGCTCAGTCACAATCAGCCCAAAATCAGTTACCAAGAGGCGCAACAAGTATTAAACACATTTTTTCAAGAGTTGGAGAACAAAGTAGCCGGTGCGGCCAAAGCGGATGGAGAGAAATTCCTTGCTGAAAACGCCAAACGCGAAGGAGTACAAGTAACTGCCAGCGGTTTGCAGTACGAAGTCCTGGAACCTTCGCTTGGTCAGAAGCCGAAGGCAACCGACACAGTGCGTGTCCACTATGAGGGCACCCTTATTGACGGCACTGTTTTCGACAGCAGTTACCGCCGCGGTGAGTCCATCTCTTTCCCGCTCAATGGTGTTATCAAAGGTTGGACAGAAGGGTTGCAGCTCATGTCTATCGGCTCAAAGTACAAATTCTTCATACCATACCAACTGGCATACGGAGAGCGCGGAGCCGGTCAGTCAATTCCGCCGTACGCAGCCTTGATTTTTACTGTGGAACTATTAGGAATAGAGTAATCCGATATTCCGATAACATATTATAACAAAATATTTTATACAAAATGAAAAAGTTAAGTATTGTTTTTCTTGCCGCACTTGCTATGGTAGCATGCGGTAACAGTTACAAAGCACAAAATGTCACATTGTCCAATCCTACCGACTCTATCAACTACGTAGTTGGCTTTATTACCGGTAACAATGTGAAAGCAAATCTTTTTGCGGAAGACAGCACAGATGCTTCTATCGCGGTGTATATTGATGCACTTGAGGAAGCGTATCTGAGCGAAGAGGAAGAGCAGAATGAGATTGTGAAGAGCGGTCGTCAATTGGGTTTGGCAGTACGCTCGTTTGAAGAAAAAGGAGCAGGAGGCAATAGCGCCTGGACGCTGAATGAAGAATTGCTTTTCCAAGGACTGGTTAACGGGTTGTTCGGCGACACGGCAGTCATGAAAGCAGACAGCGGATACATGTTCCTGATGCAATCGTATGAAAAAGACAACACTCCTGACGAGAAGGCAAAACTCATTACTTCCAAATGTCCAAAGGAAGCCAAGTCTGCCAAATTGGAGAGCCATCTGGACTCTGTCAACTACGCGCTCGGCTTGATCCAAGGTTCGCAGATCCGTATCAGTTTTATGGCAAACCAGGAAGGAGAGGCGTTTGAAGATATGGTTGAAGAATTTATTGAGAACATCAACTCTGTGATGAGCGGCGATCTCCGCAAACTGCAGTTGAAAGACAACGCCTCTTACATTGGCACCTCTATCCGTCAACAGGAGCCTGTCGGTTTGCTTGGCATGAGTGGTGTGGAAACCAATTTCGAACTTATCAAGCAAGGCATCATCAACGGTTTGTACAATTATCAGGAAATCATTGATATTGATGTTGCCAAAGATTATCTGAACACTACGCGCAAGAAGGCGATGGAAGAGGAACGCCGAGCTGCCCAAGAGAAAGCAGAGGTTGAGAATGCAGCGGTAAAAGAAGAAGGAGAGAAATTTCTTGCCGAGAATGCCACGAAACCGGGAGTAAAAGTTACTCCAAGCGGTTTACAGTATAAAGTTATTGAGCAAGGAAAAGGTCCCAAGCCCAACGCTACACAAACCGTTGAGGTTCATTACGAAGGCACTCTGATTGACGGTACTGTTTTTGACAGCAGTTATGAGCGCGGAGAGTCAATCTCCTTCCCGCTCAATGGTGTTATCAAAGGTTGGACGGAAGGCTTGCAGTTGATGCCTGTTGGCTCAACATACATGCTCTACATTCCATACGATCTGGCCTATGGAGAGCGTGGCGCAGGGGCTTCCATTCCTCCATACGCCGCCCTTATTTTCAAAGTGCAATTGTTAGGTATCAAATAACATAGATTCCTAATGCAATAGATATGGGAGTTATCGCCAAGCAATCGATTCGTGGTACGATAGTTACCTACCTCGGTATTTCCGTAGGTATCTTCACTACGTTCTTTGTTTTAACCCGTTTCCTCACCTCCGAGGAAATCGGGTTAAAACAAGTGCTTATCGATAATGCCGCTACATTGTTTATCAGTCTTGCGCAACTGGGCACAAACGCCAGTATTATCCGTTTCTATCCCTATTTCAAAGAGAAAGATAGCGATGAGGATCACGGTTTTTTCTTCTGGGCATTGTTGGTTCCCTTTTTCGGATTCCTGGTTTTCGCGGTTGTATATTGGGCGTGCAGCACTCCTATTGCGGCATGGTTCGGAGAAAAATCCCCATTATTCGTAGAGTACTATTATTTTGTGCTCCCCATCTCTTTCTTTATGCTTTATCAGGCCATCTGCGAATCCACCTGCAACGTACTCATGCGGATAGTTGTGCCCAGAGGAGTACGAGAACTGGGTGTTCGCATCGGATTACTGGTGGTCTATCTGCTTTACGCCAAACGTATTCTTTCGCTGGACGGATTTGTCATCGCTCTTTGTGCCAATTATGCCATAGCATCCATTGTCAATCTGTGCTATTTTTTATCTTTGAAACACATTAAGTTGAGGCCTGATTGGGCATTTCTACGCGCGAATAAGTCTATTGTGCGTCGTTATCTGACGTACACGGGCTTTTTGGTTATATCGGCTCTAACGACGGTGCTCGCACCTATCCTCTCGTCACTATTCATTACCGCAGAGATGGGATTGAATAGTACCGGTATCTTTGCGATTGCAACATATATAGCCGTTATGGTAAGTATTCCCAACCGATCCGTTACAGCAATTGCATCCCCTCAACTCGCCCGAGCTATAAAAGAGCAAAACCGCGAAGAATGCTCCTTGCTCATACAGCAAGTAACAAGGAATCTGCTACTTATCGGAGGATTTATACTTCTTGCTATATGGGTGAATATAGATTTGATTTTCCATATTATGCCTAACGGCGAAACATTCGCTACTGCCAAAATCCCGGTGCTGCTTTTGGGTGTCAGCCAATTGATTTTGGGAACATTCTATATCTGCCTCAATGCACTTAACTTCTCCCGTTATTATGCTTTCAGTTTACTGCTTTCGGCTATTCTGACAGTCAGTGCAATCCTGCTCAACCGATACCTTGTACCACAATACCAAATGACAGGTGCCGCGGCAAGCAATCTCATATCTTTCGGACTATATTATTTGCTGATATGCATTACTGTTGTTGCACTTTGTCGCTTAAAAATCGTGGATCGGAATTGGTGGCTAATTATGATTCTGATAGCCACTGTCTTTGTTCTCAATTGGTTATGGATGACCTATCTGCCGTCTTTCGGAATATGGACGGACAGTATATTGCGTAGCATAGTGCTACTCGGTGGGGCTTGTTTCCTTGCATATAAGATGAAACTATCGCCCGAAATAAACGGACAAATAGTCCAAAACTTTAAACCTTAAACATTAAACATTACAATGCGTTACTTTGTCACATTTGCATATCGCGGCACGGATTTCCACGGCTCACAAGCGCAGCCGAACGGAAACACGGTTCAGACGGAGATGGAAAAGGCGTTTGCCACCATTCTGCGCGAACCGGTTGCGCTGACTTTTGCCGGCCGTACAGACGCAGGTGTGCATGCAGAAAAAATGGTGGCGCATTTTGACTTTGACAAACCTCTGCCTGCGAAACTGGACAAACGCCTGAACGGTCTTCTGCCAGAATCCATCGCAGTACGAGATATACGGCAGGTTACCGACACCGCTCACGCGCGGTTCGATGCCAAGACGCGAACCTACCGCTACCGGATTACCAACCGCAAAGACCCGTTTACGAACCTGATACGGACGTATGTCGGGGGAATCCTAGACTTTACCGCTATGAACAAGGCAGCTTTACACTTATTGGGAGAACAGGATTTCAGTTCTTTCTGCCGCGTACACACAGACGCCAAAACCATGATTTGTACCGTTTGCGAAGCACAATGGATTCAGGAATCCGAAACAGAAGCCTGCTTCTTCATCACAGCCAACCGTTTTTTGCGCAACATGGTTCGCGCGATAGTGGGTACGTTGTTTGAAGTAGGGCGCGGAAAGATGACGGAAGAGCAATTTGCAGAAGTTATTGCTTCGCATGACCGATGCCATGCCGGTCATTCGGCTCCGGCTGAAGGACTATCATTAGTTGAAATTATTTATCCACAAAATATATATATATCATGAAAAAGATCTCTCTATTGCTGCTCACAGCAGCACTCTTTGGCGCTTGCTCATCTTCGTCAAAGTACCAAACGACAAAGCAAAGCAACATTGACGCGCTGACCCACTCAGCCTCGTTCGAAATGCCGGAAGTAGCCGTACCCTCTTTTCCTGACCGCACTTACAATGTACTGGAGTTCGGAGCAGACCCTTCAGGCTCTGCACTTTCCACAGAGGCCATCCAGAAAGCGATTGACGAATGTACAGCAGCCGGGGGGGGAACGGTCATTATCCCTGCCGGTATATTCACCACAGCACCCATAACGCTGAAATCGAATGTTCGTCTCTATACCGAGCCCAATTGTTTTGTTGTCTTCTCTCATGACCTTGATCTATATGAGATATACGATGAGTGGTTTGAGGGTCTCCCTACAAAACGTTGCACGAGTCCGCTCAATGCTCGCGGGGCAGAAAACATAGCCATTACCGGTCACGGTACATTCAACGGAAACGGCGATTGGTGGCGTCCTCTCAAGAAAAACAAAATGGCTCCGGGCCAATGGAAAAAACACCTTCAAGAAAAAGGAGGCATCGTAACGGAGAAAGATATCTGGTATCCGGACAGCGCATCTATTCTGGCACAGTCTTACTGCCTTGACCAAAACGTACCGGTCATTACGGATGACAGTCTATGGCTGGTAGTCAAATCGTTCCTCCGCCCGGTAATGCTCCATTTCGTGGACTGTAAGAACATTCTGCTGGAAGGCGTTACTTTTGAGAACAGTCCGGCATGGAACCTTCACCCCATGTGTTGCGAGAACCTTATTCTGCGCGACCTCACGGTTCGTAATCCGTGGTACAGCCAAAACGGTGACGGTGTAGATGTAGAGAGTTGCAAGAATGTCGTTATCTCTCATTGTTCCTTTGACGTAGGCGATGATGCCATCTGTATGAAGTCCGGCAAAGACAAACCCGGTCGCGACAGAGGTATTCCGACAGAGAATGTGATAGTTGATGACTGTGTCGTATATCACGGTCACGGTGGTTTCGTATGCGGATCGGAGATGTCAGGAGGTATCAAAAACGTGGAGGTTCGCAACAATTTGTACATCGGAACGGACGTAGGTTTGCGTTTCAAGAGCACTCGTGGCAGAGGTGGCATCGTGGAGAATATCTTTATCCGAGACGTCAATATGGTCAATATCCCGAATGAAGGTTTGCTGTTTGACCTCTTCTACGGAGGCAAAGGGGCTGGTGAAGAAACCGAAGAGGAACTTGCCGCCCGTATGAACGCAGAAGCTCCGGAGGCAAGCGAAGAAACGCCTGCATTCCGCAATATCGTCATTGAGAATGTTACCGGAGCCAATATCAAACGCGCTATCTATTTCAACGGTCTGCCGGAGATGAAGATTCAGAATGTTACGTTGCGCAATATTACGATGAGTGCCACGGAAGGCGCACTTTTCCGCCAAACGGACGGACTCGTCATTGAGAATGTGAATATCACTCCTGAAAAAGGCGAAGCATTCTCCATTGCTCCGACAGTTGAGAACGTTGTCATTAATTGAGAATTGAGAATTGAGAGTTGAGAATTGTTTCGGGATGACGGCATTACGTAATTACGTAACTATAATCATTTCTCTACCCTTCCTGACGGGGTGTGCTCCGCGGGTAGCAACCTCTTTCTGGCGAATCGGCACGCCTGCTGATTCAGCCAGAGATGGTTATACCGTCATCCATGCCGAAGGCAAGACGCGTCATTGCTACCCCATTACGGAATGGACCTCCACCGATGAAAAGGAGGATGTCTATCATCAACTCCATCATCATGGCGTAGCCGTAGAGAACGAGTTGATGGCGTATCGCATTTATTTTGACAAGAAGCAAACCATCGACCCATATTGCAAACGCACGCCTCAGTTGGAGTTGGCACAGAGTTACTGGTATCCAAACGACAGCTTGTTGGCTGCCGGCTACGGCGATGATATCTTGCGCGTGAGCGGTACGGTAGGTGTCGGTTCGGTTAAGTACTGGGATGGCAAACTCCGCCACATTGAGAATGTGGCGCAGCGCAGCCAACGTATCTTGAAGCGACAAAAAGATCAAGCTACGATTGAGGTAGCAGACTATGGATGGATTGTAGAAGGAAAGCAGGAAAACATATCCGTACAATATACTCTAATGGCGGGTGACCGGCATATGCGCTGCGATGTATATACAACTGATCCACTGGAAAGCCTCTGCACAGGCGTGCAGACTATCCCCGTGAAAGGAGGAAAGGACACTATCTCTATTATTCTTCCAAACGGCATTCTCCTTGCCTCTTGGGGTACCGATTGGCCAGTGAACGATTCTGCCAAATATGCCAAAGAGACTGTCGGTCTCGCTGTCTTCATTCCCAAAGAGTTTGCCGGCGCCCTTGTCCACGACAAGAGCAATAACCTCTGCCTACTGAAACAGGAAAAGAAACGCTACTTCTTAGACCGAAAGAAATTCTTCTATTCGTACTACACAGCCCATTTTTATCTCACATGCTGCGGAGCGACCAAAGAAGACCACCCAGTTGCAAGGAATGCAACCGAGTGGTACAACTATCTGCGCCGCTGGGCAAAAAAACTCAAATGAGTTTCTTGCTTTTTCCCCCTTCCAAAGGAGGAGAATACCATTCTTTAGTTATCAGAACACAGGAGAGGTACGTCCCGTGCCACGATGGGCAGGCATGTTGTTTCCCGGGTCACCATGAAAACTATCAGGAAATACTCCTAAAAGCGGACTCGTTCCTGTAATGGTTTCTGCTACGATTTGAGGCACAATATATATTTTCTTTGCCATTTTGCTCATTTTATTCATTTCAGTCATTTTTCTTATTGAATCTTTTTACCCGTAGCATCATACATTGCGCCTTGCGGAGTAATTACAAACATCTTATTGTCAATTATTACCTTTGTATTCCGAACGTCATCGCCTTGTACCTCATCCACACCGGTAGTCACTTGTGGTGCATTCGTTACACTTATTTGCAGTCCATATCCTTCGGTGAAGCCCTGAGTCAGATCGAAAGTATAAGGAGCATAGGTCAAGTTCCAGACAGGGCGGCCGTTATAGGTCAAATAGAGCATCGCGTCATCCGGCATTTTTTCCACAGAAAGTGTATAATTTGCCTCTTGCGGAGCAAAGATACCCAATTCGCACTTTGCCTTGCTTGTTGCGAGTGGCATTTCGATATCGCATAGACGGTTTGCTTCGTTCTTCGCCCACATCTGAGCCACCTTGGCTTCCGAAGGCGTTCCCATCTTCAACAGGTCATGTCCAACCACATACTCGCCGGTAGCCTCTTCACTTGCAGACACCCATAGGCGGTCTGAAGGAGAGTCGGCATTCTCCGCTGTCAGAGCCAACCGGAATTCGTCAGTAGTGCGTCTTTCGCGTGCCGGAGCGAGGAATGGAAGAGCTGCCTCTGCGGTAACAAAGGAAATCGGTTTCTTGTCTTCGTCCACTTGCAGGAAGAAGGATGTTCCGACTGCAAACTTATTACCACTAATATCGTCGCGTGTCTCAAAGACATTGTTCGTATGGTCATAAACTTGGATTTTGACAGATGCATCGCTCAGTTTCATGTGTTGGAGAGTACCATTACCCAATCCATTCCATCCACAATCTATTGCCTCACCTGTAGAGCATTCGGCCTCATAGGTAGCCGAAGCTCCTAATGCTGCGCCTTTATTCTTCTTAAAGAGGACCGTGTTCCATTCAGAATGGTTCGCATCGACAGCTATAGTATATACTCTGCCCGCTTGCATAGTTCCGTTGAACTTGATCCAGTCTTTTCCTCTCTCCGCACGTTTTGCCTCGCTATAACGCATTACCACGTAGTCTTCTCCGTGACGCGCAGGAAGCACATTCCCGTCTTTATCGACGATAGAAATGCCACTGGTTACATCTACATTAAACGGAACTACGAAGTCATACCAACCTATTGTATTTGTATTTCCTAATGTAAGTTGGAAATAGGCGTCGCCATTGACAATAAACTTCGCATACTCATCGAGAAGCTGTCCGGAAGAAGCGGGTGTACCGGGATTGCCTAATGCAGCATCCAGGATGAAGTCGTTAATCATGAATGCGCCGGTACCCACATTTACTTTTGCTCCACTCTTAACATGCAAATTACCATAGACAGTACGCGGACGCGAAACGCCGTCACGGAGCGTAAGTGTCACACCCGGATTAACTGTAACCGTCTTATCGGATTCGATAGTTATAGCATTGACAGTAATATCACTCACGATTGTTACGTCCGCATTAATACGTACATCATCTTTGAATGTCGGTTTTTCATTGTCTTTCCAATGGGTTTGTTCTCCCCATTCTCCGGCAGTCTCATAAGTGTGTATAAATTCGGGAACCACATTCGCCTTGACAACTATTGTCACTTCCTCGCCGGTAAATTTATCCGTCACAATAACGGTATTGCTCCATTCCCCAAGTTCGGTCGGATGGACAGTAATCGGCAAATCATAGTGTCCGAAAGTACCACATGCCACATATACCGTCGATTCTCCAAGACTAAACGTTTTATCTTCCTCATTCCCTTTAGCGACACTCAAATCCTTCTTTATATCCGAGTAGTCAAAACCCACGGTTGCAAGACGGTCCTCACCTATCGTAATATCTCCTAAATCAACTTCAGCAGTGGTAGGACGCAGGTAATGGAGGAGAGATATTTGGATGTCCTTGAAATTATGATGTCCTGTGCCGCCCGTAAGACGTCTGAATCGGATTGCATCGGCTGTTTCTTCCAACTGCAAATCTTTTACTTCGCGCCATTCGTAAGCGCCAGCCGCCCAATTCCAAGTGGTAGCCGAGGACGTATATTCGGAACCTTCGATATCTTGCCAAATGCCGTTAACTCGCTGTTGTGCGACTACGGTTCCGCTACAGAACTTCAACAAACCTCCGTTTCTAATGGTATATATTTCTGCGTCATGCTGGTAAGAAAGTGTTCCCGGTTTTCCGTTTTCGGGATTCAAGATAATAGGATCAGATGTCAACTCCGGAGTTGTCCAATCAGAGAAGTTATATGCAGCTCCGGATAATACCTTATCCTCGAACAAGGATACGGTACTTGATTGATCCAATACCCAAGGTGTCTCACATCCATCTGAAGGTTTGCGTACTTTTACAATCAAGGTAACCGGTGTGGCATCTTCATAATATTCACTTCCCGTCGGCAGCGAAGCTGTAATGGAGGTTTGTCCATAACCTTGAACAGTAATTTTTTTATTGTCTCCATCCAAAGCGATAACGGTGTTTGGCGGGCAAGAATAGGT
>ONQO01000072.1 GCA_900319995.1 uncultured Bacteroidales bacterium | reverse complement strand
TAATGGCAAAAGAAGATGGCTATGCCACCCTTAAAATGCCTTCAGGTGAGGTCCGCAAGGTTCTCGCTACATGCGAAGCTTACCGCATACCAGCCATACTCCTTTTCAACAAGACAGACTTGCTGACCGATGAAGAAAAGAATCAACTCAACGAGTTGCGTGCACTATATGAATCGTTGAATTACCCTACTCTGGCCATATCTGCCATAAACATGGATACTGCGAGCCAAACCGATAGCTTGTATTCCATACTGCGAGAAAAGAAGACATTACTCAGCGGCAATTCCGGTGTTGGCAAGTCAACGCTTTTGAACGCTTTGTTCGGCAAAGAAATGACGCGTACCGGCAAGATATCCGACGCTCATGACAAAGGTATGCACACCACCACATTCAGTGAAATGTATTTTCTACCACCCACTAATGACCCGTCCATAACTGCCGAAAATGGAGCAGTTATTGACACTCCAGGTATTAAAGGTTTTGGTACGATAGACTTTGAACGTGATGAAGTAAGTCATTATTTCCGTGATATTTTCCATGTAGGGCATAACTGCCGTTTTGCGAATTGTACCCATACCAATGAACCAGGTTGCGCGGTACAAGAGGCATTAATAAAAGGATCCATAGCTATTTCCCGCTATGAATCCTATCTGTCGCTACTGGGCGACTGCACGGAGAGCAAATACCGTTGAGGAGTATTCAGTATTCAGTATTCAGTATTCAGTATTCAGTATTCAGTATTCAGTATTCAGTATTCAGTATTCAGTATTCAGTTTTCTGCCGTCGATGGTGAATACATTCACTCCGCGTTGGATATACAACTGTCCGTTGTGGAGTATTTTTATGGCTTTTGGCTTTTGGCTATTAGCTATTGGCTCTTCAACTCCTTCCGTCGAAGGCTTGTAGCCATCATCCATCGGCGCTTTGTGTGTCATAGCATAGTCCAGATACATCTCCAACATGGTATAACCGCTCTCATGTAAAGTGTTGTTGTCCGGTACTTCCAGGTTACAACCGTTAGCACTCTCCCACTCGTCCGGCATACCATCACCATCAGAATCTTTCTGCGGCGCTACGACCGTATAGTCATAAAAACCTTCTGCGTCTTCTTCCGTATCAATGATACCTTTCTTTTTGGACTTATAGCCGCTATAGGTAAATGTACCTTCACGTGTATCTTTTATCAGCCGCAAGCCCACATGATCGCGCGGAAAAACACCGGCTGTATCCAATACCGTTTCAAAGGCCTGTTCCGCCGTTTCATACTCAGCTGCAGCATAAGCCAATTCCTCGAAATCATAACGTCCGTAAATAGAATCCTTAGTCCATCGCCACCAAGGAGTTTTGGGTCGTATTAGAGTATCCACAAGCAAAGTATCCAGAGGATACTCAGCAGATCGTTCAGACTTAACTCCCAGTTTGTTATCGTTCGTCACCTTGTCCTCTCCCTCCATGATATTTCCGTTCACGTACCATTGGGCTGGTCCCCATGAAGTAGCTCCGCTACGCGCGATAGAGGACATAAAAAACAATTTCTCGCTGGATGTAGTGTTTGGTCCGGGTTTATAATAATTGTTGATGAAATTACATTCGTGCGCGGAGTTCAGACCGTTATATTCGCCTTCCGCCAGTTTTGCCGTGTTTTCTCCGCCATAACATCCATTGCTACCGGCGCCGTAGTTATACACCACATTGTTGATGTAATCAAGATAGACCACCCAGTCGTTGCTTTGAGCACCATTAAAACGGCAGGAGCGTTTATTGTTGTTAACCAGCAAGTTATGATGATAAGTAGCCGGAGAACCACCCCATTGGCAACCATATCCGCGTGCTCCCTTTGGGTGACCGGAGTCATTCAGTCCCTCATGGACAATGCAATACTGCACCGTGATAAAATGGCTGTCGTAGGTATTCATATTCTCCTCCGTGGACCATCCGAACTCGCAGTGGTCAATGATATAATGAGAGCAGTTCTCTGCGCCGAAAGCGTTCTGAGTGATGATATTTCCGTTCACATCATTTCGTCCGATACGAAAACGGATGTTACGGATGATGAAGTTTTCCGATCCGCCACAATTGACTTTGTTATGGGTTATGACAATTCCTGCCCCTGGAGCAGTTTGTCCGGCAATCGTGTAGTTCTTACGGTTTATCCGAAGGTCTTTGACGAGACGTATCTCGCCGGTCACGGCAAAACAGACCGTCAAGGGTTCATCGGGATATTGTTTCATTGCCCAACGCAAACTTCCCTCTGTCGTACCATCCGCATCGTCGGCTAAGGTAGTGACATAGACTACCTTTCCTCCGCGACCTCCGGATGTGTATTTGCCAAATCCTTCTGCGCCGGGAAAAGCGACGAGCGTGTCTGGTAATAAACCCGCCGTTGCAATTAATGAACTAAGGCAGCAAATTGCTGCCACAAAGAATCTTCTGGAACTGGAGCTGTGATACATATATTTTGTTTGCTTACAGGGTGAATAAATTCTATTTTTCTTGCATGGAGAAAGATACCTCCATCGGGATTAGAGCGCTTGGCACCATACTTGAGATCGCCTTTTATAGGACAACCGATAGCTGCCAACTGGCAACGGATTTGATGATGTCGTCCGGTCTCTAAATTCACTTCCAAGAGCGTGTAGTGGTCGCCTTTAACAAGCGTTTTATAGGATAAGATAGCCTGTTTCGCCTCTTTGGCGCCGGGTTTGGCTATATACGATTTGTTCTGCGCTTCGTTACGCACAAGCCAATTCTCCAACCGTGCCTCGGGCACTTTCGGGCAGCCTTGCACGATGGCCCAGTATGTTTTGCGAATCAGCTCATGGCTCTTGAACATTTCGTTCAATCGCGTGAGCGCTTTACTCGTTCGTGCAAAGAGCACTACTCCGCTTGTCGGGCGGTCCAGACGATGCGTCACACCTAAAAACACCTCGCCGGGCTTGTTATACTTGTCCTTGATATACGCCTTCACCGTCTCGCTCAACGGCGTGTCACCGGTCTTGTCCCCCTGCACGATTTCGTTGCAGGTCTTGTTGACGGCTATAATATGGTTATCTTCGTATAAAACAGTCATGACATTTTCTCATTTTTCTTATTTACAAGAACCGCACACCGAAATAAAGAACGGCATTCCAGTCCCAAGTCATCAATCTCATTCGAATATCGGGATTATCGGTAAGCGTGCTGGTAGAACCGGTAGCAATCATCTTATCATTCGCCTTGAAACGGATATTATTCACCACCGTATTAAATGCCAACACAAACCGCGGCGAGATATTATACACCAACGCCACTTTAGCTTGTCCCGTGATATAAACAGGGAACTCGGGTTTGATTTTACGGCTGAGAATAAGGTTATAACCTGCTTCATCCGGCATGAACATCCGGTCGTCACCGGTAATGATCATTCGGTTCAAGATAGCCAACATCGGCGTTGCCGATACGTGCAAAAGGAACTTCCCTTTATTCGGCGTGTAGTTATACCCATAACCGGCTCCGATAGCTATCTGGTAAAGCTCCATCTCATTGACGCCTCCGGTTCGCGAGACCAGCGCATCGCTCAAAAGCGCCATGCGGGAGTAGATAAAATCCGCCACGATAAGAGCAGAACCTGCCGACTTGCGCTGAATGAACGAAGCGTTGAAGGCCGCAGGCATAGAGAACTTACGTCGGTTAAGCGCCACATAGCCGGAAAGGAAGAACGTCATCGTAGCTATGTCTCCGCTTCCAACTTCCAGTTTGCCGCCTGTCCCGGAAGACTCAATCGCTCCGCCGGAGAACGTAGTCTTGCGTCGGAAAAGCTCTATTCCAAAACCATTCTGCAAAATAGAAAACTTAAAGTTCGAATACCCTCGAAACAGATCCACAGAATAACCGATATTCGTATTCCGATACGAGAAAACAAGTCCTAATTTAGGGGCAACGTTGGAGCCGAAACTCATATAGACGTTCTCATAATAAGGAACTTCATTGCAATGCATCGATGTATAAACACTCCCCCAGTCACCGCTAATCGCTATGCGAAAACGATGTTGCGGCAGCATAAGATAGTTCGGATCGACATTTTTCATAAAGAAACGATCGGCTCTATCTAACTGTCGGTTGATCCAGTTCTTACGCCGTTCGGTGATTTGAATAGGCGGAATCGGTACTTCCTCTATCGGCAAGAAATAAGCGCTATCCACGGGATGCAGGTACATAGGAATCGTGTCCTGCGCTACAGCAGAAACACTCATCCATAATCCTATTATCCACAACAGACGCTTCATCCTCTTTCTATCATTTAGCGCTCCGCTGCCTTACTGCCTCGTAGATAAACACACCTGCTGCTACGCTCACATTGAGGCTCTCAATAACGCCCGTCATCGGCAGACGAACCTGATCCGTACACAGCTTAAGGTTCTCCTCGTAGATACCTTTCTCCTCACTTCCCATAACGATACAGGTCGGAACGGTCATATCGACTTCGGTATAGTTACGATCGGTATGTTCGGTGGCTGCGACGATGCGAAGACCACTTTCTTTCAAATATTGTAGTGCATTCTGAAGGTTGTCTGCTTTACAGATAGGCAAACTATGCAGCGCACCCGCAGAGGCTTTGACTGCATCGCCGTTGATTGCTGCACTTCCGCGCGTACCGATGATAAGCGCGTGCACACCGGCGCACACACACGTACGAGCAATAGCTCCGAAATTACGCACATCGGTCACACCATCCAGCATCATCAGCAACGGCGTCTTGCCTTCATCATAGAGGCTCTGAACCAAACTGTCCAACGGAGTGAACTCTATCGGACTCAGGAAAGCAATCACGCCTTGGTGGTTCTTGTCCGTAAACTGGTTGAGTTTCTCCAACGGCACCCGTTGAATCTGCGTACCCGTTCCTTCTAACTTAATCAGCAACTCTCTGCCGATGGCAGAACTCATATCGCGGCGTACCAGCACTTTATCGAGCACCTTGCCTGCATCGATAGCTTCCATCACAGCGCGCACACCGAAAATCATCTCTTTCTCCGGCGGACGCTTGGTGTCATAAGTCTTTTTCTGTATCATATACTTCTTTTTTTAATTGCACAAATAAAACGTCAATATAAATAGCATCGGCACGTTTTCTTATTACGATGCAGAGGATTATATGGCGCAAACCTATACGCCAGCTTTATTCCTACATCAAACGGTTTTCTATACGATACCAACTGCTCCCCCTGCCTGTTCGCAGTAACAACGGTTGTCATCATCCTATGAAGAGGAAACCCATCCCGTGTGTCTGAAAGCATCAATAAAGACAACCGGTCACTTGCCTTATCCGTTTCTTCAGAAAGCGAATAGTCCGCATAGACTCCTATTGACACATATGACTTGAAACGCCGGCCTGTATATACCGGTATATCATAGCATATCTCCGCCGACAGCCACCATTGCAACAACGGCATATCGCGCGTACCGCTCTGGGCCTCGCTGAAAGCACGCGAAGCCGCCAGCGGGTAGGACTCATAAACGCGGTTGTCATAGTCCGGATAATAGACCGAGAGCGCGGCGTTCTCTGCCGTTTCAGACCATCGGCACGAAAGGGGGAACACCACTTTCGGTCCCACATAGGCATTCAAACCATGCCATGAGAGCGCCAGTTGTACCAGCAAACCGACAGACCATGTTGTATAGGTTTCCTGCAAATGGCCTATTGTGTAATCCACTTGCATCAACTGATCCTCCACATCTATCGTCTGATACGAATCGGTGTAGTCCCTCCTGCCAAAACCGGCCTGTTGGCGATCGATAGTACATCCCGCACGACAACCGATTATATGTGAAGAATGGTAACTATAACTCAATTGCATCCCTGCGTGGAGTTTCCCTGCAGGTGCTATATAGTCACAATGCGCGTCATACCCGGAAAAACCGGCACGTACGCCAGCTTCGAACAAGTGCTCCGCATGAACAAGCAGCGGAAGAAGCAGCATTCCTATGAAGAACCTGTATCTCATGGTATCAGTCTCTTTTCAGTCCACACCCGGTCACCTTGTTCATAACGGAACAAATAAATCCCCCGCGTCAGTTGCGTTTCCGTCACCAACAGTCCGCTACTATTGTACACGCGCACATGC
Source organism: uncultured Bacteroidales bacterium (assembly GCA_900319995.1). Lineage (GTDB taxonomy): Bacteria > Bacteroidota > Bacteroidia > Bacteroidales > Paludibacteraceae > Colicola. Next base: position 4,915 of record ONQO01000072.1, on the reverse strand, counting down.
ACAGTTTGCTCCTCCTTCGCTTCAGACAACTCAATGATATTCGACCAGATAACTCTGCTGTCGTCCAACGTAATACGCAGTTGGAACACTCCGTGCAGTTCGTTTTGCTCGGAGTAGTCGTCTTCAGTGGCATTTGGAATTGCAGTGCCGTCTTTGTACCACTGGTAGCCGGTTACCGTTAGTTCAGGGAACAATTCGCGTACACGCACGTTATGGCAAAGGAGTTGCCAGTTATACTTGTTGACGATGATGTCATATAACCGCTCACAATGGATGGTATCAAGGTGGAGGGTATAAATAGAATCTATACAATCCCATTGGGGGTGCTGAAATTCCAGAAGGAGATCTCCTGCCATTTTAAAAGTCAGTACTGTATCTCTAAAATACAAAGTATATGGGAGCAAGGTATCACATAGAGTTCCTATGGTTATTGTTTTCTCTTTGATTTCCGGGCAACAATGTTCCATAATTACATTCAATATGTAATAAATACTATCTGCCCCACTACTATCATATACCGTGTCGCGTAATTCATTTTTCAATGGATAGATCTTATTTCTCCAAACAATATTATCAATAGTGTCGCAAATGATCGTGTCTTGTACTATCTTTTTGGCTGGCATATAACACAAACGAATCTCGATGTCGTCTATACCAAAATCATTGCCATCATAGGAAGCCACATCATTGTTGATAAGCATTTGAATAGATGAAACCCCTTCTGGCACTACATACTTCATTCCTTTCAATTGCCATAGAGCCGATTTTGCGAGAACACATGGCGTCGTTATGTCCGGCAAAATATTACCTGTAGTATATGTGGCTAACTCTGCATTGGATTCCGCATCCTTCAAAATGAACTTAAATCGCGGATATGTGTAACCGTAGTTCTTCCGCATATTTGCGATGACACATGAATCGTGTAAATTAGCGATATAAGCAGAGAAGGTCAATTCCATCCCTTCATACAAATTATTTACAGTCGTTTTATAGATGGTTCCACCATATCCATCTACTTCAAGAAAATACCCACGAGTATAATCATTGGAATAAGTATGATCATCTTGCACATGCCACTGACGATTTCCCTGCCCTTTTTTAGTGAGCACATAATTCATTGTGCTCATTCCGTATTCAGGATGTTTTCTTACCTCCTGACATGCATTCGTATAAAAATTTGCAATTCCTGACACGTGTGCGCAACTGATATCTGAATCTTCAGCATCATTTCCTCCAAAATCTTCTCTAAAAAGCAATTTCCCTTCCAGACAAAAGTCTTCGCAATGAAATGTGCTTAACGTGTAATCAATCTCTATACTATCGCAACCCTGTTCATCCTTCAGTAATATGGTTTGTGAACCGGGTTTATTGAACAGCAGTCCGTGCCACGTGAAAGGCATAAGGGTGTCGCAGACGGTAGTATCACGCGTAGCGTAGTGCATTTCGGGGCAAGGCGATTCACAATGTTCCGTTTCCACACGCATCAGGTAGTATATGCTGTCAAAACCACAAGAGCTACGAAGAGTGTCGCGTAAGGTATCGGTTATAGCAAACTCTTTGCCGTGCCATGTGATCCGGCTAAGGGTGTCGCAGACCGTTGTGTCCGTACGAACGGTGTCCGGTGTCATGCAAAGACGGATCTCGATGTCGTCCAGCGCAAAATCATTACCGTTACCATTGGTCACATTGTTGTATATAGCGAGCCGGATAGCGTGTACTCCGCTTGGCACAATGAAATTCATACCCACCAGATACCATGGTGATGAATACTGCCAATCGGTCTTAACGGCTAAGTCCTCCGCAAACGGAATCTCTTGCGTGTTCTTTTCCGCTAAGGTCTCACCTGTCTGTGGATTCGTCAACACGAACTTCAAACAAGGAGCAATAACCGGTCCCCTGTTTCGGGTGTACCAATCGTATTGAAACCATGTGAACACATTTGCTATGTAGGCGCTGAAAGTCAGTTCGATACCTTCGCATAGCCCACTGATTTCCGTCTGGTAGAACTGCTGATTACCTCCACTGCCGTCTATCTCCATAAAATACCCGCGCGAATAATCGTTCGGATAGGTATGGTCATCCTGAATGTACCATTGGGAACGATAGGTGGATTGATCCGCGCCGGGCAAAGACCATCCGGTGGTGTCGCCGTTGCAATAGCCGGATTTGGTGACAATATATTTGCCGGAACCCATACTGTGGAATACGTCATTGGTTACCTGTGCGTAACTCATGCCCGACACGGGGGTGGTTCTAACCCTCGGATCATCCGGGTCGTTGCCGCCAAAATCCTCACGGAAAAGGAGTATGCCGTCCATACAAAGTTCTTCTACAGGCGGCTCTGGCGGCTCGCATTCGTTGACTCTCAGGAGGAAGGGTTCGCTCATCACACGGCAGTTGAGGCTTTCAATATTATCCGCACCAGCCACAGTTACCTGATACCAACCGGAATCAGCTTTTTGTACATTGGATATACTCAGCACATTCGTTGTCTCACTCAATTCCGTCCATGTGACACTATCAGCAGAGAACCACCATTTATACTCTACCGGCTCCGCAAACGTACCATCATTCGTAAACTGCGCCATTAATGTCGCCGTCTCATTCGCACACACTTTGGTTTCGCCCTCAATAGTAATCGGCGGCGCACACAAACGGATTTCAATGTCATCAATAGCAAAATCGTTTCCGTTTGAACCGGTGGCATTATTGTATATGGTCAGTTTGATACTGTTCTGTCCGGCAGGAACGGTAAAATTCATACCCACCAACCGCCATTCAACAGACTGTTTCCAGCACATATTATCTCCGATAAAAGAGGAATCAAAAGGTATGTCTCCGGTGTCGTACATCGCTAACTCCGCATCAGTTGCCGGATCAGCGAGCACGAATTTCAGCCGCGGATATGCGTATGTACCTGGGTGCCCGATATACATACCCCAGGTCATGACATTCGCTACATAAGCAGAGAAAGTCAGGTGCGAACCCTCACAAAGCCCGTCTATGGTCGTTGCGTAAAAAGCTGCGTTGTCACCAAAACCGTCTATCTCCAATAGATACCCGCGTGTCAGGTCGCCGAAATAGGTGTGGTCATCTTGCAAGTGCCATTGAGAAGTACCATTCCCGTTACAATAGCCCTGCTTGGTGACCAAGTATTTACCGCCTCCCATACTTCCGAGCACATCGGTCGTCGCCTGGGTATAACTTATACCCGGCACAGGGTTGGTACCTACCCTCGGATCATCCGGATTATTACCGCCAAAATCCTCACGGAAAAGGAGTATGCCGTCGATGCATAATTCCTCGGCACATTCGCTTACCCGCAGTCGGAAGGGTTCACTCATCGCACGGCAGTTGACGCTCTCTATATTACCATCTCCGGAAACGGCTGCTTTGTACCACCCTGAGTTGACCTTTTGCACAGGGTTAATAACTAAATTTTCTCCGTGGAAACCGGGCATTTCTGTCCATGTGATGCTATCCGTCGAATGCCACCATTTATACTTCAGGGGCTCTGCCATCGTGCCATCGTTCGTAACCTCTGCCGTCAGTGTCATTTCCCCATCCTCGCATACCTCGCTCTCACCCTTTATCTCCGGCTTCGGTATACACAGGTGTATCTCAATATCGTCCATGGCAAAGTCATTCCCTGTGGAAGATCCAAAAGCATTATTACAAATAGCCAAGCGAACAGAATATACACCTTCAGGTACGGTAAAATTCATTCCCACTAATTGCCAATCCGCGCTCTCCTGCCATTTCTTCCTGACACTTCCGTCTATGGCAGATGGTCCCCAGTCATGACCGATCGTGTCTGTATTATACCTTGCTAATTCGGTATTGGTACTGGGGTCGGTAATGATAAAGGATAATTTAGGGTGAACATAATTCCTGTTAATCCATGCCAAATATTGCCCTGCGGTCGTCAAATTGACTACATATGCGGAGAATGTCAATCGGTTTCCGGCGCAAAGACCGTCAATAGTGGTGCAGAAGAACTCGTTATTACCGGATCCGAGGGCATCCACTTCCATCAAATATCCACGTGTCTTGTCGTTAGGATACGTGTGGTCGTCCATGATATGCCAACAGGAATAATCCTTGAGGTCGGAATTTCGGTATCCTTCTTTCGTGACCAGATAACAGCCTCCTTCCATATTTCCCCCCGGTGCACCTCTCTCTGGCGCAAAGACCTGCGTGTAGGTCATGCCTGATACTGGTGTTGCGCTTACTCTCGAATCGTTTTGGTCATTTCCGCCAAAATCCTCACGGAAGAGGAGTGTGCCATCGATGCATAATTCCTCCTGAGCTGCCATCGGCAGCGTAAGAAAAAGCAATACTATGTATAAGAGTCTTCTCACTAATATTTTAACCAATTAATAAACTCCATCGGGTCGGTGGTAAACGCCATCGGCTCGGCTACCTGATTGCCTTGCGGGTCGAGTTGCACATAGAACGGTTGGGCGTTCGAACTGAAACGCTCCCGCTGCAAACGGCTGTTTTCTGTGCCTTCACTCTCGCCGTCATTGTCCGTGTCCAAACGATGATCCACAAAAAGTTCGATGAAGACATAGTTCTGCAACCGCGCTTTGACGCTGTCATTATCCAACACAAACGCCTCCATCTTTCGGCAGTTGACACAACCGTAGCCCGTAAAATCAATAATGACCGGTTTGCCTGTCTGACGCGCGTAAGCCATGCCCTCTTCAAAATCATTGAATACTTCTCGTCCCTCTATCTCCATCGGCGGCGCAAAAGCGCTGATAGCTTTCACGGGCGCGCCGCGAAGACCCGGTACCAGGTAAAACGCAAAGGCCAGGGATGGGATGATCACGATCGCACGGATGATTTTACGTGGGGTCGATACGCTCCATATATCCCATATAAGATAGATTCCTATGCCCAGGAAGCAAAC
>ONQO01000101.1 GCA_900319995.1 uncultured Bacteroidales bacterium | reverse complement strand
ATTCGCATTAACACTTCCATACACATCACACCATTTGTAATCAGTTTCATGAATCTGCCAAGAATCATCAGTATGTATATGATATTTTGTTACTTGGTCTTGACTGACAGCAATGAATCTAAAATTCCATCCCACATCTGGAAGTTAACGAAATGGTTTCATCGAGAACCGCACATTTGCTTCCCCAAACAAGCGGATCAATCCATACAAATAAAATGAGCCATAAGCATAACTACTTCGTGGATCAATAATAATCTTACGATTTGTCGAGGTACTCATAATTGATAGTTATTTTTGCGCATAACTATCAATTTCAACAAGTAGAAAAGAAAAGTGAGTATATCTACTCGCGTTCACGGGAAGTCTGGAATAAAACCCGCCTTTCACTATAGATATACTCACACCGACACATATCAGTGTATTATAGTGAAAGTGGGAAGTACTTCAACTCCCGTGAACATTGCTATTTCTAATTCTGCAAGAAATTAGTTTTCCAGACTTTTTCTTGAACGCGAAATAATAGTAATGCTTTGTTTATATTTAATTAGCGCAACGCTTTGCGCTTTTTTTTCTTCATCTTTTACGTCTCGGAGAGCGATGTTTTATTTCTCAATTATCTCCCAATGACCGCCTTTGTCAGGTCCGACACGACGGATGATACCTTCTACTTGCATCTCACGCAATATTTTTTTGATAGTAGTGTGACCTATTTGCAACTGTTCTTCTAATTGTTGAATAGACACGCTTTTATTACGCGAAATAGCCTCTATTATCTGTTGTGCCTTTTCTGGCCACTTTTCTGGCCACTTTTGGGTGTTCTGACCACTTTTCTGGTCATTTTCCTGGACATCCGTGCTTTCTGTAGTTACTTGTCCGCCTTGCACCTTCTGGAAAACCTCACGTTGGATGGTAGCCAGAAGTCGTTATAACACTTTTTCGCTTTCATAGAGTATAATTAGTTACCTTGAAATTTACTACGAAATTTACTGCGAAATACTATGCAATTTACTACCTTTTTACTACGCATTTACTACCTATTTACAAAAGAAGTAGTATTTTATATTCACCCTTTTTATCACTACCCTCTCTTCCAATTATTTTCAATTTCATCAATGTGGCAAGTTCTGTTTGAATAGTTCTACTGGAGACCCCCATTACTTGTGCTATTTTTTCTGCTGTAGTTCTTGAATTGTCATTTATCAGTTCAAGGAGTTTCTGTTGCCTTTTGGTCAATTTATAGTTCTCCGCTATCACGCTAATATTCACTTTGTTTTCATTAAGCTCAGAGCTATTTTGCACCTTCTGGAAAACCTCACGTTGGATGGTTGCCATGAAACCTCCACGGACTTGTTCAAAGGTCGGCACTTGCAAATGTGCCTGTTCAAACGAATCACGGATTTTTTCATAGCCGCGTCCCCAGTTTTCTACGAATCCGAGCAAATAGAAGACCTTAGCAATCAGCGGATTACGAGGTTGGGATTCGTGCTCTTCCATTAGTTTCTCTATCGTCATGGTCGGAGGCAGAATTCCCTCATTCCATAGTTGAATACGGTCTGCCCACACACGCATGTGAATGAAGGTGCCCATATAATCGCGGTGCATGATTGCGTTACAGATAATCTCTCGCAAGCCTTCTTCCGGCATTTCCAAGGTTTCCTTGCGGTACAAGCCTTCGTAACCGACCGTAGAAACGAGATATTTGGTGCGCAGGGTATCGATAACTGCGTCCGGCATCAATACTAACGGGCAAACAATGTTATCATGAATGATTAAATCTGCCTGATTAACTCCGAAACGACCGATACGGAAAGCCGAGAGCGGACTCCAACGCTCAATATCTTTACCAAACAACATCAATGCCGCGTTGGTCAGTTCGCCTTTCTCCGTCATCAGATTCAGTTTCCGCAAAACCGTCTCTTGGCTCTCGGTCTTGGCGCTCTTGTTCAGACGCTTGTTCTCCAATGCGGTAGAGATAAAGAAGTCCCATGCTTCTTCGTCCAGATCACTCAGTTTGGCTTCCGGACGAGGCAGCGAATCCCAATGGATCTTTGCCTTCCGCATGAGGAACGATGCCAACTCCGGTCCGCGCAATTCCTGAACCGTACTGCCGCTTCGCACGTAGTATTTGCCATTATACGAGATACCGTCTTCCTGCGGTTTGACGGAAATAGCGATATACTCCTTGCCGTCTTCGGTTTGAAGGTTGACATCCGCCAAGAAGCCCAAGTTATTCTTGATTTTGTTCGGCATGTCTTGAAGCAAGGACTTGGCATCTTTCACGCCAACAATCGTACCATCGTCATCTACGCCAATATAGAGCGTGCCGCCCTGACTGTTGGCGAACGCACTCAACTCACGGAAAAACTCATCTTTCCACAAGCGTTTGAACTCGGTATGTTGGTCTTCTTTCATCCTTGCTCCAATTTCGGTTGCAAAGGTACAACAAATATTTGAAATATACAAGGATTTCGGCAAGAAAATGCAAATATATTTGTGTTTTGTGCTGCAAATCCTTGTTATTTGCACAACTGTGCGAATGTAATTTCGAGGTGGGACGGCTGAGCCGTGTCGGTGTCCTCAAAGGTACAATAATTTTTTGAGATATGCAAATTTATTTGCACAAATCATGCGAGAAAATGGATTTTGATGAGGTTTTCCGCAAAAATGGTAGATTTTTTGGGGATTTATGTTTGTTTATTTGAAAAAAAAGTAGTAATTTTGCACCGAAATTCAAATAATAAATTCATTAACGCAAATAATTAAACAATAATAAGCTATGCAAAACTTTGATTATCAGACACCGACACGCCTTATTTTTGGTGAGGGCGTAGTAGAGAAACTGCAGAAAGTGATGAGCGGTTTCGGCAAGAAAATACTCCTGACTTACGGAGGAGGAAGTATAAAGAAAATACCGGCTTTCAGAGGTAAAGCAGGCAGCCTTTATGATTATGTGCGGGAGACGCTGAAGGATTTTGAGGTGGTGGAGTTGAGCGGTATTCAGCCGAATCCGAAATATGATCCTTCGGTATTGGAAGGTGTGCGGTTGTGCAAAGAACATAAGGTGGATGTGATCCTTTCGGTCGGCGGCGGAAGTGTGCTGGATTGCTCGAAGGCGATTGCTGCGGGCGCTTGTTATGAGGGCGATCCGTGGGATCTCATTTCGTACAAAGTGAAAGCTCAGGCCGCTCTGCCGATTGTGGATATTATCACTTTGGCGGCTACGGGAAGCGAGTACGACTGCGGCGGAGTTATTTCCAGAACGGAGACAAATGACAAGATCGGTTATTTGGATAGACATCTGTTCCCTGCCGTTTCGTTCTTGGATCCGACATACACGTTCTCGGTCAGCCGGAAACAGACTGCGGCGGGTATTGCGGACGCGATGAACCACACTATGGAGCAGTATTTTGTGGAGGACGCGACGTTGCTGAATGACGGTTTCTGCGAGTCGATGTTACGCAGCCTCATGGAGAACGGGCGTAAGTGTATTGAGAACCCCGAGGATTACAAGGCGCGTGCGGAGATGATGCTCGCTTGTACGTATGGCTGCAACGGTATTCTGGCGTTGGGTAATAGCGAGAGCGGATGGCCATGTCACGGTATTGAGCACGCCTTGAGTGCGTATTACGATATTACGCACGGCGAAGGATTGGCGATTATTACGCCGAGGTGGATGAAGCATATTCTGAACGAGCACACTTTGCCGCGGTTTGTGAAATACGGCGTGAATGTGTTCGGTATTGACGCTTCGCTGGACGAGTGGACGATTGCGAATAAGGCGATTGAGGCGACATATGCGTTCTTTGAGTCGATCGGTATTCCAATGCACCTGCGCGAAGTGGGAATTGACGACAGCCGCCTCGACGAAATGGCACATCATATCGCTGTGAATGAGGGACTTGAGAATGCTTATGCGGCTCTGACCGAGAAAGACATCAAAGAGATTTTGGTGGCAAGTTTGTAAGATGAGTATTCGTCGCTTAACCATATTCCTTTTATGCACGAGCGCACCTTTGTGGCTGCACGCGGAGCTTATTCCGGATAGCGTTTGGACTTTTCATCAGCCGGACGCACATCACCACGTGGAGCAGAATGAGATATGGTTGAGTGCCGACCGCCCCGGTTTTGGAACCGGTTCAGAAGTGTTGGACAGAGGATTTATCCAATGGGAGACAGGTTTTGAAGCGGCACATATCCCCGGACTACATTTAGTAACGCTTCCCACCACGCTTTTCCGTTTTGGTGTTCACAAGCGCGTTGAACTGCGGATGGAGTATAGCGGCATCATGGCCATTAACGACCACCCGGACAGCATTTCTGTGACGACCGATGAACAGTTTTATGTTCCTTCGCCGCTCACTATAGGCGCAAAGATTCTTCTTTGGGATCATCACGGCGGTTCGCTTAACCAGAAATGGATTCCACGTACGGCATTGATGCTCAATATAGGCGCTCCGCTTACACACGACATCGCCAAAATAATGCCCGTTTCCGGTTCTGCAGACTTGCTCTTTGAACATGAAGTAATGGATTGGTTATCAATCGGCTACGACATAGGTGCATACTGGACAGAATGGGCTCCCACACCAGATATTTTCGCTTCATTAGGTATCAATTTTGAGCCGACCGATCACCTTGGTCTCTTCATCGAATCGTACAATACTTTTGATACCGATGCGATGAATATCTTTATTCAAAAACGCTATACGCATTACGATATTTGCCTCGATTTCGGGCTCACGTACGCGGTTCATCCGCGAGTGCAGTTGGATGCTTACGCGGGTTTTAACCTCTATAATTCAGAGTCCTTGTTATCAGGTCCGAAGAATAATGCTTTCTTTGGTTTCGGCGTCACGTGGCTGATTTGGCATCCTCATACAGCGAAGATATAAATCATGAAACTATTCAGAATCAATAAAATAACAAAAAGACTCGCCGATTATTTTAAGCGTATAGGGCAAGTCATAGCCGACCGATGGCACATGTTCAGAGCTTGGCAGGAACATCCGATTTCGTACCGGATGGATGAGGAAGAACATGTCTGCAATAACTGCGGGCATACTTTCCGCGGCAATTATTGTCCGGTATGCTCGCAATCGGCGCGTCACGGTCGCATTACATGGCTTGCCATTTGGCAGGGGATAGCGCAGTTATGGGGTATTGAATCGCGTTCTGCCATTTATACGTTGTGGCAGTTGTTCTTGCGTCCCGGTTACCTGGTACGCGACTACATCAGCGGCAAACGGCAGGTCAGTTATCCGCCGGTGAAGTTGTTGTTTATCTTAGCGGCGGTGGTTACGCTCGCCCGTTATTTCTTTCCGGTTTCTGCTCCAGAACCATCCCAACTGGGTTTTAAGTATTTGGATTTGGCTTCCGATTGGCTGAATAACCACCAGAATATCAGCGAATTGCTTCAAGGATGCATAGTTATTTTGCCAACATGGTTCTTCTTTCGCAAAGCCCCGCTCTATCCAAAACACACCATTCCTGAAGGATTTTATTTGCAGGTGTATTTGGCGATCTTGTCGTATATTTTATATTCCATATTTGTTGAAAATATCAGCATAGCTTTCGTGCTGACACTTTGCTACGATTTTATGGCATATAAGCAACTTTTCGGCTATGGTTATTGGGGTACATTGTGGCGGTTGGCGACATGTATTGTACTGAGTTTCTCTGCCATGTTACTGCTCGCAATGATCTGCTTTTTAATCTCTAAATATTTGCTCAGTTAGCGTCTCAAAATGAAAAATCTATTTGTTCTTTTGCTCGCAGCACTTAGTTTAGCGGCGTGCACAAAACCCGAAGGAAAAATGACAAATGACCAGTTACAAATGACAAATGATTTAATCGTTCGCATCGCGGAGATCGAGGTGAATGAGGGATATTTGGAGGAATATCTCGCGGCGGCACATAATGTGGGTACGAAGTCCGTGGAGATTGAACCGGGTGTGATTTGTATCTTCCCGATGCAGGTCAAGGACTCGCCGAACACCATCCGAATTGTGGAGATTTACCGCGATGATGAGGCTTATCAGGCACATTTGCAGACTCTACATTTCCTCGAGTACAAACAAGGCACGCTGCACATGGTCAAGTCGTTGCAACTCGTAGCTACCGAGCCGCTTGCACAGGAAGCTATGCCTTTGATTTTTAAGAAATATTAATTTTAGAAAAAAAACAAAACCCTTTTGAATGCTTTTGAGCTTTGCTCTATGCCGAATTTGCGGTAAAAAACTCTGCAACTCTTTGAGTAAAAGCATTCAAAAGACATAAACCTAAAAAACA
>ONQO01000064.1:22682-24823 GCA_900319995.1 uncultured Bacteroidales bacterium | reverse complement strand
TGAGGTGACCCCAAAAAGTTGGACGGATTATTAAATCTATTTGACTTGATTTTGAAAGTGAGTTCGGTATTGTACCGGGCTCATTTTCAATTTTAGTTTGATGCGTTCGTTGTTATAATACCGGACATACTCTTTCAACGCTGCCTTAAAATCCTCTATGTTCTCCCAGTGATTATTATAGAGCAGCTCGTTCTTCATCAGACCGAAAAAGTTCTCCATAACTGAGTTATCCAGGCAATTACCTTTACGGGACATACTCTGCATGATGCCATGTTCTCGTAATAGATACTGGTAGCGCGTATGCTGGTAGTGCCATCCCTGATCCGAGTGCATTATAAGACCATTAGTATGCGGATGTTTACGGAACGCTTTCTGCAACATATCTGTTACCATCTTTAGGTCCGGACGATCAGAGATTACGTAGCTAATAATCTCTCCGTTCCACATGTCCAGTATAGGCGATATATAGCATTTCTTGCCTCCTATATCCACCTGTGAGACATCTGTAGTCCACTTGCGATTGGGCGCATCAGTAGCAAAATCGCGTTGTAATACATTAGGCGCAATCTTACCTACTTCCCCTTTGTAAGAGTGGTAACGCAACTTAAGCTTCCGGGCATACAAACCCATTTCTACCATCAGTTTGGCTACTGTCTTGTGATTGATATCTATGCCTTCTGCACGTAGTTGCTGGTATACTCGACGGTATCCGTAACGTCCTTTATGCTTATTAAATATACGTATTATATCCTTGCGTAATTGCGCATACTTATCCTCTCTCGGACGGATATTATAATAATACGTAGTACGAGCCATCCCCTTGATTTCAAGAAGTAAATCAAGGCTGTGTTCGGGCTTTAATGTTTGGATGGCTTGCGCCCAATCTCGTGTAGACGCTTCTCTCTTTCTTCCACTAAAGCCCTCACTTTTTTTAGCAATGCATTCTCAGCACGCAAATACTCATTTTCATAACGCAAACGCTCTAACTCTGTCTGCGGTTCCTGTTTCTTTGGACGTCCCATACCTTTACGACCTTTACCTGGTTCCTTTATAGCGCGTAAAGCATCGTATCCCCCCTTGCGATAGGCCGCTGTCCAACGACTAACTGATGATTGAGATACATGATGCTTTGCACATACACGGTGCAAAGGTACACTTTTTTCTGCATATTCGCAAACAATTTTGCATTTTTCTGCAAAATCTGCATGTTTGTTTGGACGTTTTTGCAAACCTGCTATGCCATTTTGGCGATAGCGATCAAACCATTCTGACACATAATGCTCTTTTATTCCAAGCATGCGACCTACACCCCGGGGGGCATAACCTTCTAAACATTTTTGCACGGCTAATAGCCGTTCCTCAATTGAATGTTTCTTATACATAACAAACCCCAAAAGTTTTGTGTTCAACTTTTGGGGTTCATTACAATTTTGACACACTCTTTTTAGAGCACTTCTTAAAATTCCACGTTTTAAGTTAAGCCCGATTAATACGAATTATGCACTTTTATATTGCTTTCGGTTTTTTCTTGGCATCTTGCTGGTTTTAACTCGGTTACAATGCCCGCATTGTGCCCTCTTTCAAATCAACAATCTATTCAAGACAAAACTCGAAATCAAAATAAAGCAATTTTTAGAAGTGCCCTTATTATTCGAGGCTGTTGAGATCAATTAGGCGGTTGACAATGGCGTAGATGGTAAGGCCGGCAGTTGAATGGATGTTCAGTTTGCGCGTAATATGTTTTCGATGCGTAACAACGGTATGCTGCGAGATGCAGAGAACATCTGCTATTTCTTTGTTGCTCAAACCCCGCACGACTTGAATCAGCACATCCTTTTCCCGCGCGCTCAGTTCTTCGCTATCAGATGTTTTGGTATTGTTCTGAAGACCTAAATTGGAGTGTCCGTATGCCCCTTTTGTCTTTAATTTTTCCCCCTTTGCTTTCATCAAAGCTGGGCGGAGAATATTGTCCTCAATGGCGCAATGGTCAGCGAAGTCCTGCTCCGTGTGCCAAAGGTCACTCATGACGCTTATGAGGGTATAAGTGACCGTACCTTCCATGGATGTAGGCTTTGTCGGATAATACTTGATGATGAGGTTAATCATATATTTTCCACAATATTTTCCGGTGAAGGTCTGGA
>ONQO01000064.1:0-22677 GCA_900319995.1 uncultured Bacteroidales bacterium | reverse complement strand
CGTGCTCCTCTTCCTCCTCGTCATGCTCATGTTCTTCAAACAACCCGGCATTTTCATGCTCGATATGAGTACGTATTTCATCCACAAACTCGTCGTAGCAACGGAGTATAAGTCCCGGAATCTTGGTGGTGGGGTCAGCCGGTATAATAGCTTCAATAAGTGCTCTGCGCAGGCGAGGTAGCCGGAAATGAAGGAAATAGTTGTGGGCGTTCTGGAGGTAGCGCTGCAGGGTAGGTATGTCGATGTCAGCCGGTAGTGCTTTTTGCTTGAACACTTTGTAGTTGACCACCGCTAAAAAAGTAGGCGTATGAACGTCATGTGAAGCGCAAACTTGTTCTATTGTTTGTTCACCTACCCCCATCTCCAGCCCGAATCGGCTGATAATCTGTATTGCATCCTCCTCATGGGACATCAAATCGCATATTTTGTCGCTGCCTTTATACATATGGCACTTCTAAAAATTCCACGTTTTTAGTTAAGCTCGTTAAATTAATAAATTTGGCACTTTTATATTGTTTTAGGCTTTCTCTTGGTATCTTGCTGACTTTCTATCAGTTACAATGCCCGCATTGCTTCCTCAATAAAGTCAACCATCTACTCAAGACAAACCTCTAAATCAGAATAAAGCAATTTTTAGAAGTGCCCTATAGCGTTTCATCAAAAAACGCTGCAAAATTACTATTTTTTTGCGACATGAGCAAATTCGCGGGCAAAAATCCCTATAAATGGGGATAGTTATTTTTCTTTTATGCTACGTGAGCAGAAGCATAAGCCGGACCACACCAGTGCCGGTCCTAATCCGCAATAGAAAGAGGCGATGAACTCGTCCGGGATGCATGGAATAAACTTCAGAACAATCCCCAGACATGACATGCATACGACCAAAATCCATCCCTTAACGGGAAAAGTGTGGAGGATAGTGGTTTTTTCAGGTTCTTTCGCAATCAAGTCACAATAGCGTCGTACAATCCGGTTAAACATCCATAAAAAAGCCGCCAAGACACCTAATGTAATCAGTATTAGCCACCAGAGTTCGTAGTCCGGCATCGTGCCGTATGCGCGAATACCTTTGAGAGTAATCATTACTCCGGGAATCCCCCAAATCAAGCCCGCAGCAATATATAAGAAGCGTCTATTCATTGCGTTTTGTCTTTTCTTTCCTCTCTTTTGCGTACGTAGTACTCGTGTCTTTTCGGGTTTTCAGGGAACCATCCCCGTAGAACTCGTTTCTCCTGTTTGATTACTTCTCCGATTCCCCAGAAGGCGGAAAAAGCGAAGATGCCCAGGAAAATAGAGAGGTACATATTACTTACCAAGAGCGAACCGCACGTCCCCGCCAGACCGACGAGCAGAAACGCCCACCATGATTGTATGCCCCAATAATACTCCGCCTTGATGACCAGCGGATGAAACAGGCCGATGCATAAGAAAGCACCAAGACCTAACAAAATTCCTTCGTAATTCATTTTGCTAATTTGCCTTGATAGATAGAAGGCGTGTCGCCGTAATTATTATTGATGAGCAACGAATCTGCTGTGATCTGTCCTACTAAGTCTGTGATAATATATTTCGCGTAGGGTTTGTTGCCCGCAGTAGGAATGATGCTGTCCCCGTAGAAATGAATATCATTACCGGATTTGGTATAGCCAACGCTGCTAATAACCATATCAATCGTAACCGGCATCAAGGCAGCGAATTTGACATCAAACATGTAGATGTCTAATAATTCGTCATTCGTAAGAACAATCTTCGTGCGCAGGTTCTCTTTGGTAAATCCAGAGGAAGGAATAGTGAGTAAACCGAATGCTTCATATGCACTGTCTTCTTTCTCTACTACAGGTTCTTCGGAAGCAATGTGACAAGCGGAAAAAAGAACCGCTATAGATGCTAAAAATAATACATTCTGTTTCATATTAGTTGTGATTAATTATATTTCAAATCGTAAAGTAGCCCCGAGTTCACGCGGTTTGCCGCGTTGGAGGAAGTCATTTCCCATCGAGCGGAAATAGAATACATCATATTTCGAGTTGGAGAGGTTTTTTCCCCATAGTTCGAGTTGTGCATATTTCCAATCCAACGTCAGTGTTGCCCCTAAAAGGGGATAAGCCGATTGCATACAATCGTTTTGTTCATTCCAAAAGATGGGTCCAATGACGTTAATCCTTGCCGAGAGCGAGATGGCATTCAGCCATTTGTGTCCAACACGATAGCCCGCCTGCACAAGTGTATGCGCGGTGTGCTGAGGCGCATACGGGATATAATGGCCGGAATAATCACCCATTCCATCGTTAAAATCCAAAAACCGTGCATCCGTAAAACCATACGAAGCATCCACTATACCCTGCCATTCTCCTTTTTGCCATCTGTAATGAATCGCTGTTTCAACGCCCCAGATACGAGAACGGGCAGCGTTTGCCATCATTCGACCAGTAGTCTTTCCATTCGGAAAAACGGTTACCTGCTGGTCTATACATTGGATATGAAAGGCATCTAAATCAATCTTCAGACCATCTACCGGCATAAAATGTGCTCCAAGTTCGAAAGTCCAGTCTGTTTCCGGTTTATAGGAAGTAATGGTTACGTCCGAATACCTCGGGTCCGCTATTTCCAAATGCAGTCCCATATCTGCCGCCAAATCAGTCATTACTTGGTTTTGCGTAATAGTGCTGAAAATCTGCGGATTATATCCTCCTGCTTTATATCCTTTCGCCGCATAAGCATAGATAGTACCCCATGAGTTGTCATATGAAAGTGCCAAACGCGGCAGAAATTGGAAGTAGTTTCTGCGCTGAATACCTTTTATCTGTGTATGTACATCTTCAAAATCGGTCATAATCATCGTGAAACGGTAGTTCACGTCAGCAGTGCTCAGATAATTCATGCGTGCGTGTTCATAGTCAATACGGAAGCCAGCGTTGATATGCCAATGACCGAACCGGAAATGACTTTGATGATAGGCAGCCGCTCCCACATTGATCAGGTCAAAGCAACTCGGAATAGGTAGGGTAGTATTACTGATACAAATCGAGTCGTCCGGAAAAACCGATTGAATTCCCCGGTTCGCATTGCCCAGAATGAGTTCTTCTATTCCTTCCCTCATGAAAGTGACAGGTGCCTGCATGACATTCGTTTTCGCGAAAGAACTTATTCCGACCGTCCATTCATACCAATCGCAGGGTTTGGGAGCATTCAGCAAAGCATCGAAAGTGGCATTATGTTGCCGCTGTGTCTGGCGAAGCGTGAAGATATCCGCGGTTGTGTAATCCTGGTCCATATGCATGTCGTCCTGCATAAACTGGTAACTGGCAGTGAGATTCAAGTGGTAGCCGTCCTGTTTGTAATCCGCGCGCAAAGATGGTACAAGAGCTATCCGTTCGTACGAAGCAGGTCTGTTGTATGCTATCGTGCCGGTATGGGCAGAGGCATATGGGAAAGCCCCTTGTTTGAGCCAGTCGGCATAGACTATACCAGTAATCCGCCAAGCCATGGAAGGCTTGCCATCAAATATCAGTCGTCCTCCAGCTTGCTGCCCCCCATCGATTTTTGCGTCCGTATATTCATTGTAATAAAAGCCGTCCGTTCGTTGGTAACGCGCAGCTATTCCCCATCCAAAATCATCCCTTTCCGGCCTATAAACAGAAGCCTGCGCTTGAACTTGGTTCGCTGTAGCATAGCTGATTTTTCCCCGAATAAGTTGTGAGGCCAGGTCAAGCGGTTGAATAGTACGTATTTCCATTATACCGGCAGCCGAATTCCGCCCATACATGCTGCCCTGTGGTCCGCAAAGCAATTCAATTCGCTTGACATCCTGCATGGCATGGTCATACATATTCTTGTCCATCAAAGGCACTCCATCCACCACCATCCCCATAACCGGTTCGTTGATGCGGCTGCCAAGTCCACGGATATAAATACTGCTGGTCATTGCAGATCCATAATCCGGCATATAGACGTTAGGCATGAGCGCACTAATGTCTTTAGGTGTTACGGCTTGCGTTTCATTGATGAGCCGAGGGTCAATGACGTTGACCTGCATCTGTTGTTGAGTAGCCGGTTTTGCAATCCTTGAAACCGACACTTCGACGTCCGGCAGATATACAGTATCCGCCCAACTTTCCGTAGAAGCGGCTCGTAGAACAACTGACGAACAGACTAAAAAATATACTATGATGCGTACCTTTAAACCCATATTTTTGAAATCGAGTGCAAAGGTACAATGATTTTCTTAAATAATGATTAAGATTTTCTTAAGAAACTACAAAATCCCTATAAATTGGGATAGTACATTTATCCTATTATCCTAATGGTACGCTTAACTCATTTGTGGTGCCATTAATGTCAAGAGAAAGGTAAAAATGGTGCATCGTAAGGCGGGAAGTGAGTTTAAGAACGCCCGGCTTAGCATTAGGTAAAAAGGTAGCAAGTACGCTATCCAATAATTTTTTGAGCGCTTTCGGTTCAATCGTTATTTCGTTAATAAAAGGCGTTAAGTTCATCTGTGGAACAAGTCCTGCCGAAGCAATTTCCACTTCATGGCTTTGCAGCCATTCCGCCAAGAAAGTATGCAGATCGATGGTGTGCTGTGTTACCGTTCGCTCTATCCGGAATATGAAACCAACTCCCCGAACGGCTTGAATGGGCATTTTGACGCCCCATCCCATTTTTCGTCTCAGTGCATTGAGGTGCACATCAATCGTGCCCGTGTCGTACAGAAACCTGTCCCCCCAAACATGGTCCAACAACTCCTGTCTCGTGCAAATCCTATTCGGGTGCGCAGTCAAGTATTCCAACAAACCATACTCCAAACCGGTCAGATGAACATCTTCACCATCTTTGCGCACATGCCGTTGTTCGCGGTCCAATTCAATATGTTCTGTAATGAGGCTGTACATAAATCGTCTGCAAAGGTACTGCTTTTTTCTGACATACGCAAGTACGCGTGCATTTTTTCACAATATATAGGTATTGCACAAGTGCTCGAAAAGCAGTAATTTTGTATTGTGAAAAGATAAGAAGTTTAAAGCAATTATGAGAAGACATACAATTACAATTTTAGTGTTGATTTTGTGCGTATTAGGAATGCACGCTGAGGATAGCATAAAGGTAAGCTCGGCGGAGTTGGAGGCTCTAATCCGCCGTGTGGAGCGTTTAGAGCAAAAAGACAGCCTATCCCAACAAATGGTTAGCGCTAAGGCTGAGCCCCGCAAGAAATACGAGCGCGGTAAATTTACCATCGGCGGTTACGGCGAAGTGACCGCCAAGCATTGTTTCTATAGTAATAACTATCTTCGTTACGGCAAGAATCCTGAGAAATACGCGAATGACCATTACGGCGAGTTCGATTTGCCGCATGTGGTCATTTATCTGGGCTATGATTTCGGCAAAGGGTGGAGTGTCGGCACCGAGATTGAATTCGAGCACGGTGGTACAGAAAGCGCCATCGAGATAGAGGAGGAAGAAGGCGGAGAGTACGAAGGCGAGATTGAGCGCGGCGGCGAAGTGGCATTGGAGCAATTCTGGTTGCAGAAAGCGTTCAACCGATATGCCATCCTCCGTGCCGGTATGCAGGTTATTCCTGTGGGCGGTTTGAATGCCCACCATGAGTCCACCGAGTATTTCGGCGTATATCGTAATGAAGGCGAGTTCACTATTATTCCCAGTACATGGCATGAAGTGGCTCTGACGTTTATGGGCAGTACGAAGAACGGCTGGCACTATCAGGCGATGTTCCTGCCAGGTCTGGACAGCGACCGTTTCAATCGGAAGAATTGGGTCAAACCGGGTGCCGGAAGTCCGTATGAGTTCAAGTTGGCGAATGTGTTTGCCGGCGCGGCGCGTGTTGATTACACAGGCGTCAAGGGATTAAGGCTGAGTTTGAGCGGTTACTGCGGCAATTCGTTCCGTAACACGCTGAGTAAGAGCAACGCGGAGCTGGATGCGAGTGCTTATAAGGACGTCAAAGGAACGGTCTCTATCGGAGCGTTTGATTTTGCATACAAGAATTACGGTGTGGTGGTAAGAGGCAGTTTCACGTATGGTCATTTGAGTGACGCAGCGGCGATCACGCAATACAACATTTCGATGCGGAAGGGCAGTGTGAGCAGCAAACAATGGGTGGCATCGGACGCGCTGGCGGCTGGAATAGAGGCAGGATATGATTTCTTCTCGCTTAGCAACAAACTGAAAGAGAAGAAACAATCTTTCTATGTCTTCGGCCGTTACGATTATTACGATTCCATGTTCCGTTATGACGGCCAGGCGACAGATATGTATTCCTGGTGTGGCCGTCACCGCGCGGCGGTGGGAATCAATTATTTTCCGATTAAGCAAATCGGTGTGAAAGCGGAGTTCTCGTACGGTATTCTTAAACAAGGAACACGTGCGGATGGTACGCGTGGGAAGATATACAACGACGAGCCTCAAATAGCAGTGGGGATCGTGTATGCAGGTTTTTACCAACTGTAGGTATCTTAGTGATATACATACGAACATATTTGTATCTTAATAGAATCTGTATAGAAACTTACTAAAATCATAATAATCACATAATAATATCATAATAATATCATAATAATATCATATAGTTATATATAACAAAATAAAGTAAATTTATGAGAAAGATTTTTAAATGGGCACTATGTGCCGCATGCGTCATGGGAATGGTAGCATGCAAAGGCGGAGGAAAAGATGTTACCTCTGACAAAGAGGCGGCGTTGCAGCGTGTAGCAGCGCCTTATGTGAACAACACCGTAGTGGCTACGTATCGTGCGATGGCAGATGCGGGCGTGACGTTATTAGGTCAATGTGAGCAGATTTTGGCGGCTCAGGAAGCCGGACAGGATTACGCTGCGTTGATTAAAGAGGCGGACGCTTCGTGGCGTCTTATGCGCAAACACTGGGAGCAGAGCGAGGCATTCCTGTATGGTCCGGTAGTGGCGCATGACATCGACCCGCACCTCGATTCATGGCCTTTGGATTTCAACGCGATGAACACTTTGCTGCATGACGAAACGCAAATGAAGGCAATCGAGGAAGAAGGCGGTGCGTATGTGGGAGACAAATTAGGCTATGCGCTGAAGGGCTTCCATGCGTGCGAGTATCTGCTGTTTGAGTCGGTTATCAAGGACGGACGTGCCGTGGGAACAGGCAAGCCTCATGCGGCTAATCTGACTCACGCGGAGGCGGTCTATCTGCTTGGTATAGTGGAAGATCTGACCCAACAGGCCATCCTGCTGGAATACGCCTGGGCAGGAGAAGTGAATGCCGCCAAAATGAAAGTCCTGGAGGATGCCGAAGTGGATACGTACGAAGACAAGTACGGATGGCAGATGATCAATGCCGGCAAGCCGGGTTCGACCTATTTGACTTATCAGGAAGTGGCGGAAGAGATTATCGCAGGTTGTGCCGACATCGCCGATGAAGTGGCGGATTTGAAGATGGGCAACCCCTATTTGAGCAGCAACGAGACCGAGCGCGATTATATCGAGAGCCCGTATAGTTGCACTTCGACCATCGATTTTGCAGACAATATCCGTTCCATCCAACACTCGTACGAAGGCACTCTGGTAGGCGATTATTCGGTTTCGAACTATGTCTATAGCCAGGATGCGGAATTGGACGCCAAGGTCCGCAAAGCGATTACAGACGCCATCTCGGCTATCGAAGCTATCGAAGATTTTGAGAATACGGCGAAAGGAAATCCGCTGGTAAAAGACGCCATCGAGCGTGTTTCGGCTCTTGAGGAGATTTTGAGTGATGATGTTTTACCATTATTAAGCAAATAATACTATGAAGAAAGAATTCTTATTGATGGCGATGGCGGCAGTAGTTCTCGTCGCATGCAAGCCAGGCGGCGGTGGAGAAGAACCGCAAACCGACATGCCAGAATGGTACTACACCGGCGGTAAATTGGGAACCACGACGAACACCTCGTCCATGACGTTCCGCCAACCGACACCTGCCACAGAGAACGCAGGTTTAGGAACGATGTTCGCCCAAGGCGATAACATTGCAGAGAAAGATTTCGTGACCAACGAAACAGGCCGTCAGCACGGTTTGGGACCGATTTATGTCCGTGCATCGTGTCAGCATTGCCACCCCAATTATTCGCACGGTACGAGTGTTCCTGAAGGTGTGTATAACGCCAAAGACCAAGGCAACGGAACGCTGTTGGTAGTTATTAATCCGCAGACACAGGCATATGTGCCGTGGTTAGCCGGCATGCCGCAGTTGTTCGGAGCGAAACCTTTCAAGGCACCGCTGGACCCGGACCAAATAACGGTTACGTGGAAGAACGCTGTTGATGAGCACGGCAATAAGTTTGCTGACGGCGAGACGTACGAGTTGCGCTATCCGGAAGTCAAAATGCCTAACATGGCTGTGTATGTCTATAACCAAGGTTACCGTGATCCTGACGGTCTGTTGGAGAGTCAAGGTTATGAGGTGAAGTTGGAGAACACTATCGGTGTCTATGGTTCGGGACTGTTAGATGCCATTACCGATGCGGACATCATCGCCCAATATGAGAAAGAGGCTACCGACGGCAAGTTGAAGAACGGTCTGAATCCTGCTTTCTGGAACGGAGGATTCCAGACGAGCGGGTATTATAAGAACGACCCTCAATGGGGTCCGAAACGTTTCACGTACGCCCTCACACGCGGTCCGATTATGGATGCCGCCGGTGCGAATGCCATTTGGAACATTACCAACGTGACGCGTAGCGACCGCAAATATCACTATTTGGACTTGAACGGCACTATTTATGCCGAGTACGCATCCAAAGACCCCGAAGTGCAGGCCGCTTTCGGTACACAGGAAGAGATTTACAATTACCTGACGAGCAAAGAGTTACCGGCAGAGATGTCGGACGAAGAGTTCACGCAAGTGATGGTTTGGCACCGCGGTCTGGCTGTTCCTGCCGCGCGTAACGTGAATGACCCGAAAGTGCTGAAAGGCAAAGAGTTGTTCACACAAATCGGTTGCGATTACTGCCACAGACCGAGTTGGACGACAGGAAGCGACGAGGTACGTGACCCGAACCATTTCCCTGTTACTGCTCAAATGCCTCGTTACCCGAATCAGAAGATTTGGCCGTACACCGACATGGTTCAGCACAAACTGTGCATGGAGAACGACATCCGGACGGGGTGGTGTCGTACGACTCCGTTGTGGGGTCGCGGTCTGCACAAGAAAGCGACGGGTGACCAGTATGAGGCCCGTATGCACGACACGCGTGCTCGAAACGTCATTGAGGCTATTATGTGGCATGGTTACAGCCAGGAGAGTGACGCCTACTACCCGACGCAACAATTCTATAATCTGAATAAAGAAGACCGAGATGCAATCGTTGCTTTCATCAATGCGATCTAAGCCTGCAACATGGCTGATTCACATAGCCCTCACAACCATCATTGTGGGGGCTTGTGTGACGCATTTCTTCGGCGAACAAGGCGAGATTCACATTCGCGCAGATCAAGCTACATCGCTGACTACCCGCCATTCAACCTTAAGCCTCTTTCTATGGGATTTTCAAATCATCTCCGATGGTGACGTGCCTGTAGATTTTGTGAGTGAACTTCGAATTCTTGACAGAAGTATCCAACCTCTTAAGGTTGACGAAGGAATCGTGCGAATAAACAAGCCTCTTAAATACCACGGATATCGTTTCTGCCAATCCGATTATGATAGCGACGAATTGGGTGTAGTGCTAAGTTATAACTATGATCCGTGGGGAATAGGAATCACCTATACGGGCTATGCGTTATTGTTGGTGGCAATGATAAGTCCGTTCCTATTTCCGTGCGTATGTCAAGAAACAGCATAGTTGGTTGCTGACCAGTTTAGGCATAGTGGTCGTGTTATTAGCTTTTGTCATGACGAAAGTGGTAACTCCCAAGCCTCCTTTGCAGCCCGTATTGCAAACGCCATTATTAGGTATTCATGTGTCAGTTATCATGGTAGCTTACACTCTCTTTGCGGTTATTATGGTAAACGGAGTATTGGGATTATGTATGCCCAAACGTCGCGAAAGCCTTATGCAATTGTCTCAAGTACTTCTATACCCTGCCGAGTTTTGTTTGACCGCAGGCATTTTTATAGGAGCAGTGTGGGCAAACATGTCATGGGGCCGTTATTGGGGTTGGGATCCTAAAGAGACTTGGGCGCTAATAACTATGCTTGTTTATGCCATCTTGTTGCATTTCCCGATGATAATAAAGGCATTGAAAATCAAAAAGCACGAGTTAACGTATTACCATGTATTCAGTATAATTGCCTTTTTGTTTGTTCTCTTCACCTATTTTGGTGTTTCCTATCTGTTGGGAGGTTTACATTCGTACACAGCGAGTTAGAGTGATCCAATAGCCAAACAAACCAAACCGGCGAGAATACCAATCATGGACAGGATCTTTTTCCAAGGGTCCTGTTCTTTTAGAAATACAAGTCCATAGGCGAAGCCGATAACTGTTCCTCCTCTTCGAATCGTAGAAACAACGGCAATCATAGAATCCGGATCTTGCAGCGCTAACATATACACATTATCACTCATGACGAGAAAGACAGAAATGAGAACGATGGCGGGTATATTTGTCAATTGAAAAATGTGGAATTGGCGTTTTTCGTATGAGCGTTTGGCTCTATGACGTTTAACAGCCCACCAAGTAACCATCATAAGCAAGGCCTGATAGAAGGTATAATAAACCTGTACGGCGTTATGGTCAAATCGTCTCATCATGTATTTGTCATACAAACCAGAGCACGAACCAATGATAATAGCGAGTGTCAGAGCGATGTAGTACCGATTTTTAATTTGTGATTTGAGATTCGCGATAGAAGTATTTTTCTTGAAAGAGAACGCCAATATACTTCCAATAGCGAGAGTAACCCCCATCCATTGCCACAAGTTGAGGTGCTCTCCGAAGATTATCAGCGCTCCGACGAGTGTCCACATCGGTCTCGTAGCTTGCCAAGGACTAACCACAGATATAGGCAGGTGTTTGAGCGCCATGTACGCAAAGATCCAACTGCTGAGGACGATGCATGACTTGACAAATGTAAGTAAGTGACCATAAGCGTCCATAGTCGGTACATAAAAAGGAGTGTCCATCATCACATCCGGTATGCATCTTGACAGCATCAAAGGAACAGCAAGTATCCCTGAGGAAAAGAGAACACTTGCTGTCAGTACATCGACGACTGAGTTGTCGCGTAATGCAATTTTTTTGCTGATGTCATAAAATCCGAGACACAGCGCAGAAACGAAGGCAAGAATGACCCAGGTCATTTGGATTTGTCATTTGTAAAGGAAACGTTTAATTGATTTCTTGGGTGTATGCTCAAAGGGTTTATCTTGGACCTCAATATTGGACACTTTACTATAGGATGGAATGAGGTTGTTGAGTTTCACAAGATTGGCTTTCATGATAGCTTGAATCTCTTCGATGGTCATTCGTTTGGTGAGTGTTTCATCGGGGAAGACAAGTGCTACCAATTTACCTTCTCGCTCAACGATAAGTGATTCACCTACCGCCTCCTGGTTGTTGAGTTTATCTTCGATTTCCTCCGGATAGATATTCTGTCCAGACGCTCCGAGGAACATGGTTTTACAGCGTCCTTTGATGTAAATATTCTTCTTTCTGTCGAGCCTTCCGAGGTCACCTGTGCGTAGCCATCCATCGGTAGTGAAAGCGGCGTTCGTAGCGTCAGGGTTCTTGTAATAGCCGAGCATGACATTTTCTCCTTTGACGAGTATTTCTCCAATACCCGCTTTGTTAGGCTCGTCAATTTTGACCTGCATATTCATTACAGGAACACCTCCCGTTCGTGCTTTGAAATATTTAGGCGGGTTTCCACCGATGAGAGGTCCACATTCTGTCATTCCATAGCCAATAGAGAGCGGGAAATGTATATCCATGAGACATTTCTCGACGACCGGATTCATTGCGGCTCCTCCACAGATGAAATATCGTAGCTTGCCTCCAAAGGCATTTCTAAGTCCACTCTTGACACGGCTTTTGAGGAAATCTCCGATAATAGGCACGTGCCAGAAGGTCCGAATAGCCCATTTGCTGAGCGTTGGGTCTAATTTTTGCTTGTAAATTTTTTCGATGACCAAAGGAACGGTAACGACGAGATAGGGCTGTACCTCTTTCATTGCCTTGAGCAGAATAGAGGGAGTGGGGCTTTTTGTGAGGAAATAAATATGTGTTCCTGAGCAAAGCGGGTAGAGAAGTTCGCATATCTGTCCGAACATGTGCGCGAGAGGTAGCATGGAAACCAGTCTTTGTCCCGGATCCACGGGCAGCATTTTCATGCCAACCTCCACGTTGTTGCTGAGCGAACGACCGTTGAGCATGACACCTTTGGGGCTTCCTGTAGAACCGGAAGTATAATTGATAAGTGACAGCGCCTCGGGATCCGCCGAGAAAAGGACATTCTCCGCTTTTATTCCTTGCGGGTATTTGTCGTTGAAAAGTTTGTCTATCTCTTCTTTGTCAGGCACGTGTGTATCTTTGTTCACGAAAAGCGTTCTCCAGTCTTCAAGCGAGAGCGCGGCTTTAAGTCTGTCAGGCAGTGTTTGATGTTGGAGGTCTTTCCAAACATATGGTCCCACAAAGAGTAATTCCGCGTCGGAATGGTCCAAGAGGTGTGCAATGTCTTCTGCTGTAAAATCCTGCAAAATGCTCACGCAGACTCCATGATAGGCAGCGATAGCGAGATATGCGACCGCCCAGTTAGCGCAGTTTCTTCCTGCAATCGCGATTTTGTCTCCGGGTTTGATACCCAGAGTGTCGAACAACAGATGTAAGCGTAGCATTTCAATGGCGAGCCCCCCGAACGTATATTCGTGATGTTCGTTGTAATCGGTGAGTGCCTCATCGTTCCATTGATGTGACATAACATCGGTCAGGTAATTCAGAAAATGCTTCGTCATATTGTTATTTGTAGATATTAATTCAAAATTTGCGCGGCGTGATTTTTTGTGTCCACTTTGTCGATGATACGCTCCAGAATACCCTGAGCATTGAAAACAAAAGTTATACGTAAAGTGCCGAAAGTGACTTTACCGTAGTTTTTCTTCTCTCCCCAAGCGCCAAAAGCCTGCAACATAGCCGTAGTAGGGTCACTGAGTAAAGGGAAAGGCAAGTTGAATTTTTCCTTAAACCGGATATGCGAAGCCTGTGAATCTTTGCTTACACCAAAGATTTTGTATCCCTGAGCCATAAAGGTGTGATAGTTGTCGCGAATGTTGCATGCTTCGGCGGTGCAGCCCGGAGTAGAATCTTTAGGGTAGAAATAAATGACCGTTTTCATTCCCTCCAGATCTTTGTTAGTCACTTCTTTTCCAGTCTCGTCGCAGGCGGCAAACGCAGGCATTTTGTC
The DNA here is from genome assembly GCA_900319995.1 of uncultured Bacteroidales bacterium. Classification (GTDB taxonomy): domain Bacteria; phylum Bacteroidota; class Bacteroidia; order Bacteroidales; family Paludibacteraceae; genus Colicola. Next base: position 9,297 of record ONQO01000064.1, on the reverse strand, counting down.
TCCAATCTGTAGCATAAATGTATTTATTAAAATGTTTCAAATTACCGTTTTAGTAAACCTCGTTAAAAGGTCGTTAAAACCTCGTTAAAAGGTCGTTATGCTCTCGATGGGCATTTTGTTCAATATTTCCATCATAGGAATTCGCACAAAATCTCTTTCTTTCCAAAGCGGGTGCGGGAGCGTTAGAATAGCACAGCTATCGTTCATGATTATTTCATTTCCCTTGTCATCCAAAGCCCGGATAATATCAATATCTATTATTCGGTCTTGATAGTGCGGACACAAAGGGTTTGATTTGGTTGTTCTGCCGAGTTCCCGCTCAATGTATTGTGTGATTTTGAGTACCTGTATCGGTTTAAATTCACTGCGCAGCGAACAGCAAACATTGCAGAAGGGAAATTCGCTCTTGAATCCCCAAGGCTCGGAATAGAAAAAAGAAGAACAAAGACTAATCTGTCCAATCCTCTGTTCTATCCGTATCAAGGCTTCGCGAATGTTTTGTTCACGATTGCCCAGATTGCTTCCGAGAGACAGATAATAACACATGTGTCGCATTGACCAGTTTCGGGTATAGAACCGATTGTTGCACGACCGAAGCGTCATCGAGATAATGGTACTCGTCGTTTGTTCTGCTCAAAATGAAAACAACGATGAGCACCAAAAGTCCATACTTGCACATTCCGAAAGTTCCTCCAAGAATTGCGTTTGCCCACCCGAGATGGATAGCCTTCAGCAATTTGTTCACCACTCTTGCAAGCAAAGAAAGAATGACGGCGACGGCAAGGAAAACGACGACATAAGCTACCACCTCACAGGTTCCGTTCGGCCAAGCGAATTGTGCGCTTAGCCATTTAGAAAATTGCGGAGCAAAGATCCGCGCGCCAATTGCTCCGAAAATCACCACCGCGAAGGCGATGATTTCGGAGACAAACCCGCGCATAAGTCCTCTAACGAGCCCAACAAGAACAGGCAAAACTATAAGAATGTCGAACCAGTTCAATGTTGTGAAAAGTTATTGGTTTTTAGGATCATATTCTTTAGGCACCCAAGGGTCATCATGAGCGTTGGTCATTATGATGTCCTCAATACCAATGCCAGGAATACCTCTCGGTGTAACGGACCACTCGAAGCCGTCCAATTTGTTAGAAGCCATGTCGCTGGCTTTATCCAGATACCATCCCAGGATACCTGTCACTGTCCCTTCCCAGTTAGGGCAGTCTGTAACTCCATGTTTGTCCGCTCCCGGAATGTAATAGTAGGCGAACTTGGCGTACTCGGAGCATGAGCACATGATTTTGTTCGAGCCATCGGAAATAACGCGACTTTGTGGGTATCCGATATTGTTGGTGGTAGGCGCAAAGACGTTCGCATTCGAAGATGAATCCGGATGTAGCGTATCGCATTTGGCAATCGAACCGTTGTCATCAAATTCACCGGTAAAATGTACGTTCTTAATCTTAACGAGTCTTCCATCGGCTTTTCTTACCTTGTCCATTCCTGCTGCGTCAGTCGTCGGTTTGAGAGGTACTTTAGCGAAAAGTTCAGCGAGCGTCAGTTCGTCATACTGTAGTTTGCTTACATCCGGCTGTCCGATCATTCTTGTGGCACGTCTGAAAGTCGAGCCTTGAATACGTCCGGGACACCAGCCCACTTTCTGTGACGCATTCATAGCGTAGATGTTGTTGTTATAAGAAGGGATACAGAGTTGCGGCTGGTTCGCATAGCGTCCAACGGCCAGTCCGTTACAACGCACAATGATCTCTTGTCCGATATGGTACATTCCTGCACTCGAGCCAAGGTCCACTGAAATACGCAGGTTCTGCTGGTCTATCGCCGCTCCGGTATTAACATCCGTTACCTGCTGAATAACCATGGCTTTGTAGAAGTTACCAGAATAATCGTCGGTAGAGATACGTCCGCGGATATATATACCTTTTCCCTCTGAAGGGATAGTATCTACCGAATAGAGATACAAATCATGCGTAGCATCGTATGAGCGCTCGCGGTAAGGTGTGGTATCGCTGGCGAAGGAACCCTTTTCAGTCATGAATTTGTCAAGGAAATCATTGAGGTTATAGATATCATATCCCTCCGGATTTTCATCGGCGAGAATCTCACTCAATTTAGCGTCCTCCACAAAAACATCCTCTTTCTCCAACCCACGCGGCTCACAAGAGTTCATCGCTATCAGTACGAAGGTACCCAGTACCAAGTACAAAGGATTTTTGATAGTTTTCATTTTTATTTAGAATTTATAAGTTACGGTTAAGAAGAAGTTAGCACCCCAAGCATAGTAGTACTTGGAAGGGTATTTCCACGCGTTAGCGGTAATAACAGAGTTATGGTAGTCTTTTTCTCCCTGCCGCACTCCACGCGGAAGACGAGCCTGTTGGTATCCACCGGTTTTGAAATGGGTGTTATTGGTCAGGTTAGTCACGCTGAGGTTGATAGAAACAGACTGTCTATTAGGCAGATAGATGAGTTTTCCTACCGAAGCATCAATGAGGAAACGGTTGAGCGGGTTCGTAGCAGCGAGGCTCTCCTGCATCGTCATGATGTTGTACGGATATTTGAGTACAGGCACACCGTTGGCATCAAGAACGGCATTTTCGTAAACCGCTTGTCCGTTTTCGTCCACGTTAACGCGTAGTAACTGTCCGTCAGTAGTTTGGATGGCGTTCGCATTCTCGTCTCCGAACCAGCCGTTAACAGCTGTTCCATCCATGCGTACTCCCGTGTATAGTCCCTGCATGCGCCGGCTTGGTGCCACGGAGAGGTAGTTCCAGTCATGGTAGCTGACAGTTACGTCAGCGAACCACATTTTGGGGTGGAAGAATGAGAGTTTAAGACTGGCGTTCACTTGTGGTCCAGTCGAGAGTTTGAGTCCTTTGAGCAGAACTTTGTCCGTTGTTTCAAAGACGAGCATTTTGGTAGCTTCGTCCTGTGTCATCGGCATGCCATTCTCAGCCGATTGTACTGCGATAGCATCGCTTGTATATCTATAGTCTCCGACCGAAGCGACGCCCGTCAAGGTGAAGTATGTACCCAGTTTGACCGCCGCTGCCGCTTCAATACCCATGTAACGTTTGTCGATACCCGTCATAGCCTGATTGACAAATGTGCGTGCTTCATCATCGTAGTATCCGTTGAGCTCCGTTCCATTCCAACTCTGGGTAAAGAATCCAGTAACTCGTCCGCGTACGATAGGGTAGTTGAATTCGTAGGTCAGGTCAGCAGAAGCCAATTTTTCGCTGGAGCCGTAGAATTCTTTGAGGCTCTTTGCATTATCATGAGTATAAATACTTTCCAATACTCGGTCATGTACGCGTTGTGAGATATATGCGTCGCGTGCATAAGGCGAGCGAGTTTCTGCCAATGCATTCAATTTCAATCGGTTGCGTCCGTTAATTTTGTAGTTGACGCCTAATTTGAAAGCAGGGTCGAGGAAATGATGCACATCTCCCATGTAGGTAGTTCCCGCTTTTAGCGTACCTGCTTTTTCTGCCGCTTTGATTTTATCGTAAGATGCGCGACCGTAGTATTTCCATGTATTGTCTATAGCCGGGTTTTTCGCCAAAGCGTCTTCCGCAATTTTGGTAAGATACCACGCGCGTCCGTTGAGCATTTTCGTGCTTCGTTGCATCATGCTATAATCGAAAGCGATAGCGTAGTAGAGGTCCACTTCATTGAAGGTCCATTCATTCTGGAACCAAGTTTTGAAGTTACCCATGTCAATCATGTAGTCGTAACCGAACTTACGTCCGTTATCCTTAATGATATTGTTGTAATCGCCTGCAATCTCATTCTTGCGGACATTCACGATATCCTCCTGCATGAAACCACTATTGGTAGCCAGTTCTTTGATATCACGATCGGCAAAAGCGTCAATATCGATCCATTGATTTCCCCCGAGAAGGTCGTCAATGGTCTTGTAATGAATGCCTTGTGAAAACTTACCTTCAACACCCAGCGTCATCTTCAAATGGTCAAATTGTGTATTGACATAGTTGAAAGAAGCGTTTGACTCCTGCAGGTCATTATGTCTGCGCTCCAGTACGTATCGAGCCGAAGCGTTCGGGTCGTTGGCATTGTTGGCAATATTGGCCGCATAGATATTCTCCCAGTCAATCTGTGTGGTTTTATTATCCCGATTGCGCCAGAGGTTAACCAGGTTCAAATACTGCGTTTTGTCCACAGAAGGACCAATCATCATGCCCGGATTCATCGGGTCTTCGAATCCAGAACCGAGACTGTTACCCTTCATGTCTTCTCCGATGAAGAGTCCCCAAGGATAGTGTTTTCCTGTTTCGTCAAAGAGTTGTCCAGCGGAAGTCTCGTTGTTCGGGTTAGCAATTTGTCCGTCCCACATGAATGAAGGCAGGTTACGATAGTAATCCGGACGCGGGTCAGGCGCGTTGAAGAAGTTCAGCGCGGAGTTGGAATACCAAGAATAATGGTAACCTGCCGCTACTTTCAACTTCTGCTGTTCATCAATGTTGTACTCAAAGGTGGCAATCACAGTCGGGTCATAAGATTTCACGATGCGTGAGTTGCGTACTTTCCCGTTTTGATAGCCCCAATAGGGGTTATAGTTGTTCGAACCGGTAAGGTCGTAGACTTCCTGTGTAACCGCAGCATTTTGTCCGCGTTCAGTAGGTGCACCAAAGGTGAGCAACTTGAGACGTTTGTTTTCCCATATTTTCTCTGCGGTGAAGAAATACCCGAGTGAGTAGTATTTGATACCTTCTCCGATGATACCTTTGTTATCAACATACGGAGAGAACCTATAGGCTACCTGCGCAGTGAACGCCCATCCGTTGGCGAGCACTCCACTGGAATAAGTGGCGTTGACGCGCGCTTTATAATTACGGTTAGTCCCCGCAGCTCCTACTTTCCATCCTTGGGCATAACGGCTTGCTCCCATGAGGTAGTTGGTGGATTGTCCAATTCCTCCGAATGTAAAATTCGTTGCCTCCATGGGGTTGAGAACCTCTTTGTAACGGCTTGCATCGTTCAAACCGCCCATAGCAGAGTAGTTAAACTGGCCCCGTTCCTGCGAATTGAAATGCAGTCCCTCAATGTAGTAGTTTTCTACATTCGACTGGTAGCCTCGGTTTCTGTAACGAGCAGTGGACCAAGCGAAAGAAGTGTTGGCGTTAAAGACGTCGGTAGAGGCAGAGGAAGACGAAGCTTGTGCTTGTGACCGTCCTTCGTCATCACTCATCTCTTCTTCTGTCAGATTGAGCAAAATCTCATCTTGTGCCTGAACAACGATGTCTTGTTGCAGCGAGACAGCGTCCAACTGGTTTTCTTTGTCCGCCAGAAGATTTACTAACTCAAGCGCAGCAATATAGCCGTCAGCCTCAATAAGTACTTCCTCGTCCATCGGTTCGAGGTAGAGTAGCGAGAATTCTCCAGCCGAGTTGGTAGTGGTGGAGATGTTCTGATTGGCCAAAGTAATCTTAGCGCCCACGACCGGAGCCTGTGTGCTCTCATCGATTACACGGCCTTTTAGTGATGTCTGTGCCGTCACCGCTACGGAGAATAGTAGCACAGCCATCAGCGAAAAGAGTTTGTTTCTCATAAGATTGTTTGTTAGTGTTTTTATGGATATATGTTACATTTATTAAAATTCTGCTGTTTTCGGGGTTCTTGGGAACGGGATAACGTCGCGTATGTTCTGCATACCCGTTACGAAAAGCATTAAGCGTTCGAAGCCGAGTCCGAATCCGGCGTGTGGTGCACTACCAAACCGGCGGGTATCGAGGTACCACCACATATCTTTCATCGGAATATGACGGCGTTCGATCTCTTCGTTGAGCAGTTCAAGGCTCTCTTCGCGTACGGAACCGCCAATGATCTCGCCTATCTGCGGGAAGAGCACGTCGGTGCCTTGTACGGTCTTGCCATCCTCGTTGATTTTCATATAGAAAGCCTTGATATCCTTCGGATAATCGGTCATGATGACGGGTTTTCCGAAATGTTCCTCTACGAGGAAACGCTCGTGTTCTGAAGCCAAATCATCGCCCCATTGACAAGGGAATTCGAATTTCTTACCATTCTTGATAGCTTCTTGCAGGATGTTTATACCTTTGGTATAAGGCAAACGAACGAATTCGGTATCTACAACCGATTTGAGCCGCTCGATAAGACCTTTATCCACAAACTGGTTGAGGAACTCAAGGTCGTTCATACAATGGTCGAGAGCCCAACGAACGCAAAACTTGATGAAATCTTCCTCGAGGTCCATCAGTTCGTCTTTTTGTATGAATGCTACTTCCGGCTCAATCATCCAGAACTCCGCGAGGTGACGTGGGGTGTTGCTGTTTTCTGCTCGGAAAGTAGGACCGAAAGTGTAAATCTTTCCTAAAGCCATCGCTCCCAACTCTCCTTCGAGCTGTCCGCTGACGGTCAGCGCAGCCTGTTTGCCGAAGAAATCATCGGAGTAGTCGATCTGTCCGTTTTCGTCTTTCTTGAGGTTGTAGAGGTTCTTGGTTGTTACCTGAAACATCTGTCCGGCTCCTTCGCAGTCACTCGCCGTGATGAGCGGAGTGTGGAAATAAAAGTATCCGTGCTCATGGAAATAGGTGTGAATAGCCATCGCCATGTTGTGACGAATACGGAAGACGGCTCCGAAAGTGTTGGTACGAGGCCGGAGGTGCGCGATGGTGCGCAGGAACTCCATACTCAGTCCTTTCTTCTGGAGCGGATATTTCTCGGGATCGGCAGTGCCGTATATCTCGAGACCGGTCAGCTGTATCTCTACGCTTTGACCTGCTCCTTGGCTTTCTACCAAGATGCCGGTAGCGGAGATACACGAACCTGTAGTTACGGGTTTGAGACGCTCTTCGTCAAACTTCTCCAGGTCCACAACAATCTGAATGTTCTTAATGGTAGAGCCGTCGTTGAGTGCGATGAACGAAACATTCTTGTTGCCACGGCGGCTGCGAACCCAGCCGCGTACGTTAATCTCCGACCCGAAATCGGTGCGCTTTAACGCATCAATGATTACTGTTCTTTGCATATATATTTTTTATTTAACATTCAATTAAAATTGAGGTGCAATGTTTTCTCCCAAGCTATTGAGCGACGCCCCGTCCGGAGACATTTGTTGTCCGAAAGAAACAGCGCCCATCGAGTTATTCATGCTTGATTGTATAGACATTCCTCCACCGTCAGGCACAATCGGACTATTCATTTCATCGGGATCAACCGCCTCATCCTCGTTTTGGAATTTGGCATATTTCCCCCTGAAACGCAACCAAATACTATCGGTGGCACCATTGCGGTGCTTGGCAACAATGATTTGTGCCAATCCTCTTAGGTCTTTGCCGGTTTTGTCGTCACTATAGAGGTGGTAGTATTCCGGTCTATGGATGAAACAAACCATGTCCGCGTCCTGTTCAATTGCACCGGATTCTCGCAAGTCGCTCAACTGAGGTGTCTTGCCCTCTACGCCTTGGCGTGCTTCTACTCCACGATTCAATTGCGAAAGTGCGATAATAGGGATATCCAGTTCTTTGGCGAGTCCTTTCAGTCCGCGTGAAATAATGGAAACTTCCTGTTCTCGGCTGCCGAAAGAGGAGCCTTGTGCGTTCATCAACTGAAGGTAGTCGATAATGATAATCTTCACGCCGTGGTCATGTACCAGCTTTCGGGCTTTGGATCTCAGTTCAAAAATGGATAGGGAAGGAGTATCATCCAAATAAAGAGGTTTGCCCTTCATAATGTTGATTTTCGTGTTGAGCCGCAACTTGTCGTCTTTGCTCATTTTTCCTGTCTTGATTTTCTCTCCTTCCAATTCACATACGTTCATTATCAGACGATTAACGAGCTGAACGTTGCTCATCTCCAGAGAGAAGATAGCGGTAGGTATCTGCCTGTCCACCGCCATATGTTTTGCCATAGACAGCACGAACGCTGTTTTACCCATAGCCGGACGCGCCGCAATGATCACAAGATCAGGTGTTTGCCAGCCGGATGTGATTTTGTCTAACGCATGAAATCCGGATGGTATTCCTGAAATAGATCCTGTGTTCTTCGCTGCTTTTTCCATCCGAGCGAAAGCTTCTTCAATGACCGGATCTATCTGTGTAACGTCTCGTTTCTGTGAGCGCTGTGTTATCTCAAAGATGCCCGCTTCGGCTTCCTGCATCAAGTCGTCTATATCTTGTGTCTCGTCGAACGCTTTTTCTTCTATCTGAGCAGCCATTGCGATGAGGTCTCGTGCCGTAGCTTTCTGCGCAATAATCTGAGCATGATAGCGTAAGTGTGCAGTCGAGGCAACTCGTCGTGTCAAATCAGCCAAATAGACAGCCCCACCAGCTTTCTCCAAAGTCCCCTGCGATTTTAGTTTTTCGCCAACGGACAGAATATCAATAGGTTGGTCTTTTGCGGCAAGTTCGCGAATGGCTTCATATACCATTCGGTTCTGGTCTTTGTAGAAAACCTCCGGGCGCAACAAGTCAGCCACCGTTCCATACGCGTCTTTTTCAATCATCAACGCTCCCAGCACAGAGTCTTCCAGTTCCTGTGCTTGCGGTGGTAGTTTACCCATTTCGTTTGCGCCAACTTTGATAATAGTGGTCTGAGGGCTACGTTTGCTTTTTTTACTTGTTTCTGCCATATGCAGTCAATAAATTGTGTGCAGCTATAAAACTGCTCACTTCGTTGTTAAGAACCTGTCTCTCTGCCACTTCTATTTGGTGTTCCATTTGCTCGTTCTTGTAGAATCCATCCAGCAGTGCCTGATTGATGGTTTCGTACATCCAGTATTTGGCCTGTTCTGTGCGGTGAACATCAAAATAGCCGTTTTGTTTGGTAAACTCTATGTACTTCTCAATGTTTTCCCAAACCTCCATAACTCCCGTGTGGTCAATAGAGGAGCAGCAAATGGCGTCTGGTTTCCATCCCGAATCGGAAGGAGGAAACAATGCCAATGCGTTCTTGAAACTCACACGCGCTGCGCGTGCGCGTTCAATATTATTACCGTCACATTTGTTGATGGCGATACCATCTGCCATTTCCATAATGCCTCGTTTGATGCCTTGCAGTTCATCTCCAGTCCCTGTTACTTGCAATAACAGGAAATAATCGACCATCGAGTGTGCCGCTGTCTCTGACTGTCCTACTCCTACCGTTTCCAACAGAACGGTGTCAAAACCTGCCGCTTCACAGAGCACTATTGTTTCTCGTGTTTTACGTGCCACTCCGCCTAACGACCCGGCAGAAGGACTTGGGCGTATAAACGCGTTTGATTTAACAGACAGTTCGTTCATGCGTGTCTTGTCGCCAAGA
>ONQO01000062.1 GCA_900319995.1 uncultured Bacteroidales bacterium | reverse complement strand
TTAGCGTTCAGAGCGGCGAGAATCTGTTTCTCGCGGCGGTCTTGCGACTCAAATTTTACTTCACGAATCATAGTCTCTCCTCCTTAGTTTTTGCGTGGATCAATCGATTTAACTGCACCTTGCTCTTTGGTCGTGCGGCCATACGTACCTGTAACACTCTTGAGCGCCTCGTCTGCCGGAACACCTTTCTTCACAGCGTCCATGAACTTGCCCATGTGCACATACTCATATCCGCAAACCTCATTGTCCTCATCGAGGAACTCCTTGGTGATGTAACCTTCGGTTAACTGCAGGTAACGAACGCCTTTAGCCTTGGTCGAGTAGAGTGTACCGCACTGGCTAACCAATCCCTTACCGAGGTCTTCCAGACCTGCACCGATAGTCAGACCGCCCTCCGAGAACGCACTCTGCGTACGTCCGTAAACGATCTGCAGGAAGAGCTCACGCATAGCGGTGTTGATAGCGTCGCAAACAAGGTCGGTGTTGAGTGCCTCCAGGATAGTTTTGCCCGGCAGGATCTCTGCTGCCATAGCAGCCGAGTGGGTCATACCCGAGCAACCGATGGTCTCAACGAGCGCCTCCTCGATCACACCGTCTTTTACATTCAGACTCAGCTTGCAGCAACCTTGTTGGGGTGCACACCAGCCGATACCGTGCGTCATACCCGAGATGTCTTTGATCTCCGTAGCTTTCACCCATTTGCCCTCCTCGGGAATAGGTGCCGGTCCGTGCTTCGGACCCTTGGCTACTACGCACATTTCTTGTACTTCTTTCGAATAAATCATGTGTTTGAATTTTGTTATTTGTTATTTGTAATTTGTCATTTCCATAAATCTATTTCTTCGGCTTTTTCTTCGACTTGCAGCCATACTTCCCGCAGATACTCCTGCAATCTCTTCAATCCGTTTCCCTCGGGCCATGCCTCGTATCCGGATGATACACAGGAGGTTTTGTCGTCAAACCGCACATAGAGAGACCATGTTGTTCCATCCAGTACTTGAAAAGGCGGTTTGTACGAATACTCGTAATCTTTCATATTCTCCTCGATTACAATTTTCGCGAGGCTGTCCGCGACATCTGCCGGTACTTCGGCTTTCATGGCTTTCGTACGAGAGCGTTGTGTGCTGTTGGATAGGGTATAGCGTCCGTCTTTCTCCAGCTGAAAATCATACCATGCGTCCGGCCAAGTTCTGCCGTCCGACTTATGATAACTCAGTATAATCACTTTCGGAGCGGCGGCAGAAGTCGTATCCGCCGATGCTCCTACAACCGGAGAAGAAACAAGTAAAGTCATAAGTATGATAAAAGCGGTTAACATTTTTTTTACTATATGAAATTGTGCTGTCCACATTTTGCGCTGCAAAATTACAACTTTTTTTGCATATATGCAAGCATAAGCGCGTTTTTCTTGCAAAAAAATATGTTTTTGTATTATGAGATTTGCATATTTCAAAAAATTATTGTACCTTTGCATCGAATTTCCAATACTCCTTTTATTCGTCATCATTTGCCCCGCATAGGTAGCCAAATCAGACTGGTGTGAAGAAGCCAATTGACTTTTGGCTTCGAAAGGGAAGGCTGGCGGGGAGCCAAAGCCGACCGAGAACGTCTCGCACGATGATTAAGCACCATGGGTGCGCAAATCAGACTGGTGTGAAGAAGCCAATTGACTTTTGGCTTCGAAAGGGAAGGCGAGCGGGGAGCTCTGGCCGACCGAGAACGTCTCGCACGATGATTAAGCACCATAGGTGCGCAAATCAGACTGGCGAGACACTAACGAGAGAGAATCGAATCGAGGTTATAAGCAGAGTAAGTCAAGATAAAGTCCTATCTAAACAACAACCAATATGGCTAAAGCAACCTTAAACAAAAAGTTCAAAACCTATACGGGCAAACTTCCGCCTAACGGCCATCGTTTCTATCTTACCAACCGTTTCGGTCAGGAAGTCATCTCGCACATGCCTGAGCACCGCGATCCGGACTCCGTAACGGAAGCCCAGCGTCAAGCTTTCCAACTCATCAAACAAGCCTCCGCCTTGGCCGACGCCGATCTCCGTGATCCCGTCAAGCACGACGAATGGCTAAAGAAATGGCACGACTCCCTCTCTAATCGCCGTGCCAAACAATACAAAACCCTCCGTGGCTTCGTCATCGCCCAAATCCGCCAGCAACTATAATCTCGGATTACGTCCCTGACAAGGAGCGTCAGCTCCGCTTTTATGGCTCGCGGCATAGGCGGTGATAACTTATCGCGTCTCGCGTCCGCTCTCTGCGTGCGGACAATTCTTATCTTGCTATGCTCGAACGATTTCTTCGCCCTCGCGTCCGTCACTTTGTCTATTGCGTCCGAATCATATTCGGACATAGCCAAACGCGCCGCCCCGCCCGCTTCGTGCTCAATGCGGATGTAACCTTTTCTTCGCATTCCGCCCGATGTCATCGGGCATAAAAAAATAGCGGCAACATCTCTGCTACCGCTGTCCTTTGTAGTATGTTCCTTGTGGTTTATCTGGTTTCTTGACCTTGCAACGTATAGATCTTCTCTCCGCGGAGAATGAAGAGTTGACCGTTACGGATGAATTTGTCTGTTTTGGAGGGTATGGCAGGGGACTCAATACCTGTATATTCCGGATGATGAGCAATGCAGAGAATCGCATTTATTTTTGCTTTCACTTCCGCTCCGGCTTCATTGGAGCTAATGATAACAATCGAATCTCCTGTAGCGCGCAAAATATTATTTCCTGCCTTCAGATCCACGTATTCGCTCTCTAATCCTTCTGCGCGCATACCATTGTAATCATTCGTATCTGCAACCGAAACAAGGATCTCATCGCCCGGGTAAGTAGGGATGATGATTTTGCGGTCCTTGCCGTTTGGATGAATTTCCGAATTGGCTGTTTTGAAGGCAACTTTGTTTGATGCCGAATTGATATAACTGAAGCGCACTCCACCGAGCGTAAACGATGATTCCTGACCTCCGTTGATAAGTGTGAGATCGTATTTGTGATAGATCGTATCCGCTTCTTCTATCAGCAAGTTAGTGGCATTGTTGAATCCGCCGTTATTGTAAATCCAGTCTCCCATGTGGGCACCGCGAATATCGAAACCTTCAAATTTGGCGATCGAATCAGCGTACAAGTTGATGTCTCTTACCAACCGGATAGAGTTACCGTAACTGCGCTGATACCGGCTGTTCGTAAACATAATAGTGTCGTTGAAATGAATTATTTGCGCTTGCCGTGGGTTGTTGGCGGAAGAAGTCCAATAAAAACCATGCGTGTTTCCATAATATAAAGTGGTGCCTCTCCGTTGTGCAGCAGCAGGCAGGAACACAGCTCCGGCTTGCTCCATGATTTTCCATTGGGCTACGCTGTAAGTGTTGGTTTCCCAATCATTGGCAAGGGGAACGAAAGTGAGTCCGTCCGGTGTGCTCCAATCGTCAGGAAGCAATATATAACCGCGCATGTTCAGGATCGTTGCTTGTGAGCGGAGGTTTTGGGCATTGGGACGTCCATTCAAGATGTAATACCATTCTCCGTAACTCAGAGTACGCCAAGAAACGCCTTCCTTACTGTTGGAAATACTATTATAGATACCCCAATCGTAGTATTTGGAAGCGTTGACCAGTCCTCTATATGCCTGATCAACAGAGGGACCATAGCCAGTTATGTTTGTCTCTGTACAGTCGGTAAAATCATTCGCCGCGGAATAAGGCTGGAAATACATGGCACACGGATCATTAGCCGTGTTGTCATAACCGCTTGTGGCCCAACCGAACAAGTCTATCCAATCGGCATAATTTGTGGAGATATTCTTGTTTTTGCTTCCGGCACAATCATACTGGTTGAGTGCGAACCGCCATGTGCCCTTGGATGTAGTTCCGTCCGGATGAGTCGTTTCTCCGGTAGCCGCGAGGTATTGTAAGTTACCTTGTGCAAAACGAACTTGTCCGCCATGTGCATTGATACTAAAGACGCCCGGAAGTCCGTCCGGATATTCTGTAGCAGAACAGGTAATAGTACCGGCAATAAGAGTCAGTAAGAAGGTAAAAAATTTTTTCATGTCAGAAATAATTTAGATTATTGAAGTTATCGTTTTTTATTTATTTCTTTCTTCCGCTGCAAAATTACTACTTTTTTTTGATATGTGCAAGAGAAAAGAGAAAAATCGCTCTTTTGGGGCGATTTTTCTGTTAAATTGTTAAACTGTTATTTTAATTTCTGGCCTGTTATGGTGTATACTTTTCCGTTGCGGAGGATGTAGAACTGACCGTTTTGCAGTACTTTTTGCGGAAGAGAGGTAGAATGAACGCTTTCTATGCCTTGCGGCGAATAGAAAAACGTACCATAGATGGAATAATCCCACGAAGGATTCGTCAAGAGCAGTTGATACTCGCCTGATTCTGTGATTTGTAGCGTAATTTCGTTACGGAACGTGTCGGAGGCTGAAGTATGCGCGCGAGCAGGCATCTGAGCCGGTGCGTTGTGGCGCAAGGTATAGGTTACATCCACTCCGGAATGCTCATGAATAGTCAGTTGATCACCCTGCAAAGTTGCAACCACTTGGTTCGGGTCCACCGGATCGACGGTCGAAGAACCCGGGTCATCGCCGGTATAGGAGAACAACGGAATAGTATCCGCAGGAGCAGCATAAGGATCATAATTATATACACAACCATACTGCTCGCCCATTTCAGACACATAGACTTGCTCGCCGTTTTTGTAGGCACAAAGGAGCACTTGTCCGCAACTACATGCGCAGTCCGGTCCTGGGCAAAATTGCCCTGCAGGTCCATCTGACAAGCCGACACCTTCTGTCCAATAGATAGTCCAAGGTATTATATGTTCTCCGTCGCTATCTGAAAGAATATATTCCACTTCGACGGTGAATACTCTTGGTGTTTCATTGGAAATACTGAGTACCGTTGCATTATAGCCGTTCGGGCATCTTTCAGGATCTCCTCCGTACCAAAGATTACTCAATTTATCCCCCACTTTGGCATTGAAGTTATAGAGCAGGTACTCATGTGCGCTGCCTGCAGGAATATAATAAATAACACCGGATTCGCCTTCCCGCATAGACCCTTTATATCCACCGTCTTCTATCAGTTTGACGTAATTATGTGACTCAATAATTGTATCTGAACCAAGGAAGGCTTTGACGGTATAAATTGTCTCTATAGGTCCGGTTGCATTGGAGATTTTCGCGATGTTCCACTCGTCGCAGAGGGATGGGAGTTTGTCGTTCTGCGCGTAAGTGTTTTGTCTCAAATATTGGTAATAATAATTAGGTCCTTCATCGCCTCCGTTGGCGGCATACATCCATTCTATTTCATTTTCTGTCAATTTATAAATCGTAACAGGCGTTGGAATACCTTCTCCTACAGGATCGGAAGAAGAAAACATGCCTTCCGCAGTAAGTAGCCATGTGCCATTCTCTTTCTTATCTATGGAGTATGGTACGATGTCGGTATAATGCGCATACCCGGATGCTTGGTCTAAGACGACTTTATAAATAGAATTATTTTCTATAATGTAATTTGTATTATTCACATCATGCGTGGAGAACCATCTTGTGCCGGCATCACCGGTAGGTGTTGACACGGTCTCTTTGTAAACTTCCCATTCTCCGGTTAACTGTGTAATGTCTGTTTCCGGAAAAAAGATATGTGTGACATGTATAAAGTCGTAGTGTCCTTCAAGATAGTGATTTCCTTCTATTATGGCAAAAGATCCGGTAGAAATGGTGTCAAGGATGGCAAGCACTTGCGGATCGTCGCTTACCAAATAATAGTGTCCCCCGGATGCTAACACAATGGTTAGACATGGCGGACATGGCTCGGTCTCATCTACACAGGGCAAAATATCCGTTTGGAAAGTTCCGCCAATACGAATGGGTTGTTCGGTACTTGTCTGTGCTGCCGGCATACACCAGTTGCCAGCCTCGTTGGTCATCCACACGCTGCTTACTATTGTAAGCACAAGCGTAAAAATCATCTTTCTCATAGTATTACTGTTTTTTGTAATTTGTCTTGTAGTTGTCCGCCGGAGACACCGAGTTTGTGGGCGGTGAGGTCTTTGAGTTTGCCGATACTCTTTGGGGAGCAGTTGAGCATTTCTGCTATCTCTTTGTGACTCAAACCGATGAGAACCAACACGCAGATACGGATGTCCTGCTCGTTCAGGCCTTGTGCGGACAGTTTGCCGGTAAGGGCATTGAAAATCCGGTCGGTTTGTGTGCAAAAGGATGGAAAATCATCCCATGCCAGTTCCTGACGTAAATCCTTCGTCTCTTGAAGGTGTCGCACGTTTTGTTCCAATTCAAACCGGCGTGTCTGCTCAAACCGCGATTTTTGAGTATGTAAACGGCGTTGTTTGTTCGCAACAAATGCTGCCCACGCCAACAGACCGATACCTAAAACGACGAGCAGAATAATCTTCCATGGTTTGGCCTTTTCTTGTGGTGCCAAATCCTCTTTGAGTATTTCCACCGCTTTCGTCAACTCTCCATGTCGCTCTTTGATGGCGTTCTGTGTGTCTGCGCGTAGAGAAGCAAGGCTTCGGAGGGTCTCCTTGTCCGCCGATGAGTCATTATGCGTCAGGATATAATAGAGATCGTCCAACGCAAAGAGATTCGTCGTCTGCGGCAGAAGCAATTGCGCATAATACGTTGCCGAATCATCCATCTGTAAATAGGAATATGCCTGTGCGCGAAGCGTGAGCAGGTACTCATTCGCCGGCGGCGCGGTATAGACAAGCACCGAATCATATTCTTTGGCAAAGAGACAAGCTGCGGCTTGAGTTTCCCGCACTTTTTCCAGCAACGGCTCTCGTGGATAGACCCTTACTGCCTCAGCAACAAACGCCCCGGCGGAATCTTTATGAGCCATCGCCGCTTGCTCCCAAGCCATGTTATTAAGTGCATAGGCAAAAGCAAGCGTATCACCGGCTTTTTGAAAATGTTCGGCAGAATGAGCATAGACATCAAACGCCGTCTCATGGTCATTCGCTTGGCGGCACATATTCGCCATGTTCGAATACACACGTCCCAACAACGCCTCGTCATCCGTCCCGCTATGCGCCGCCTCAATAAATGCCTGCATGGCTTCTACCTGACGGCTCTCTTCGCGTAACGCGCGTCCTTGTTGGTATAACGCAAACGCGTCTTCGACCGTATGAGAGCACCCCGCCGCTAACAGGCAGAGAATACAATAAACGAATATGTACCGACTTATTTTTTGGACCATAATACGCACCTTTCGAAATCCGGTGCAAAAGTACTGCTTTTTGCGGACATACGCAAGAAAATGTCTTTGAAAAACACAAAATATAACGGACTGAAATTCTGTCATTTAGGAATGTATATGTTTGAAATGTGCGATTTTGGGGCACATTTCATCCGTTTTATTCCCAAGGCAATGAATATTCTTTATCCTCGGCATAAACGGCTTTGATGGTGTCACAGACATGACGCGGATTGCGCAACAAAGGTTTCGTCGAGTAGAAACACTCGCCGGAGATCTCTGGGATAGTGCGGTTGAGCCGCATTTGGCGTCCTATCTCGTTACCTTTTCCCCAAGGCGTTTTGGGTGAGGCGTTTTCTAAGCGGTAAGTGGCCATGCCGATGTATAGTTTGCATTTGGTGTCTCGTACTTCGTTTGCCCACCAATGTGCAAGTATTTCATAATCAGCGGATTTCTTGCCTATTTCCCAATACAATTGGGGCATAACGTAGTCAATCCATCCTTCCTGAATCCATAGACGAATATCGGCATATAAGTCGTCGAAATTGGCGATTCCTGCTTGTGTGGCGCTACCGGTAGAATCCATTTTAGCGTTACGCCAAACGCCGAAAGGAGAGATGCCGAATTCTACCTCTTGGTTACATTCGTGAATGGTTTGGCTAATATCTTGTATGGCTAAATTGACGTTGTTTCGTCGCCATTCGCGGATGTCTGAAAATCCTCTTGGATATTTTTCAAATGTCTTGGAATCAGGGATTTGAAGTTTACCGCTTGGGTAAGGATAGAAATAATCGTCCATGTGAATGGCTTGAATGTCATATCTATCGACGATGTCCTGTACAATTGTGCAAATCCATTCTCGTGTTACATCCAATCCCGGGTCGAAATACCATTGGTTGTTGTACTCCCAAAACCAATCTCTATGCTTGCGCCAAATGTGGTCAGAGGAAAGCATGGAAGTGTCCGTACGCGCGAGATTGACTCGATAAGGGTTGAGCCAGACATGTACTTCCATATTTCGTTCATGTGCTTGCTCAATGGTCCATTCCAAAGGATCCCAAATCTCCTGTTCCTGCCATTCTCCGGTTTCTTTGTCTTTTTTGCCCCATTTGCCCTGAGTTCCTGTCAACCAGTGGCTTACGGGTTCGTGCTGGCTAAAATAGAGCGCGTCGGAAGTGGGTCTGATTTGGAAAATAATCGCGTTGATGCCGATTGTTTGCAGCGAGTCGAGGATTCCTATCATTTCCTCTTTCTGTGTAGCGGTATTTCCGACAGCCTCTTCGGATGGCCAATCGATATTGGCGACGGTAGCAATCCAGGCTCCGTGAAAAGACACTTCACCCAGACCATCTCCTGAGGAGAGGGAGGAGCCCCCTCCATCTCCCCCGTAAAGGGGGAGGGAAAGGAATGCAACTAATATGATGAGGAGTTTTTTCGTCATTTCGTCATTTCGTCATTTCGTGATCTCGTGATCTCGTGATTTCGGGATTTTGGGATTTTGAGTTATTTTATTTCGCCATTTTCAACGTGGAAGATTTTGGCATTGTTGTTAGGTCGGAGGATGTCGGTAAGGTGTTGGCGGTTGGTGTCGGTAATAAAGATTTGTCCGAAATCATCGCTTTGTACCATCTCTACAATCCTTTCGACGCGTTCTGTGTCGAGTCGGTCGAAGATGTCATCGAGCAGCAAGATGGGCTTGTTGCTATTTGTCATTTGTGATTTCTTATCTCGGCAAAGCCTCGAACGGTCGGCTAAAGCCGTATGGTCATTTGTGATTTGTTCATTTACCATTTGGTCATTTATTTGGCCATTTGGCCATTTGGATAAGAACAAAGATTGTGCCAGTTTCATAGCGAGAACGAAGGTCCGTTGCTGTCCTTGCGAGCCGACTTGCTTGAGGGGAAAGTCTCCGAGACGCATATCCAAGTCGTCTTTATGAATGCCTTGAGATGTCCAGCCCAATATCAGGTCACGCTGTCTCGTGCGAACATATGCATCGCGTAAATCTCTGTCTTGTAACTGGCTAATATATTGCAAGTTAGGAATTTCGGCAGACCCGCTAATTGTAGAATACGTTTGCGCAAAAAACGGTTCAAAAGCCTCAAAGAACTCCGTTCGTGCTTTGAAGATATACTCTGCCGGTTCAACCATCTGCCATTCGAGGACTTCTAACAAATCAAGAGATTTGTCATTTGACATATGTGATTTGTCATTTGCCATTTGGTCGGCTAACTGTTTGAGTAGTGCATTGCGCTGTTTGAGGAGTGCGTTGTAGGTAGTGAGACAATCGAGGTATTTGCGGTCTAACTGGCTGATTACCATGTCTATGAAGCGGCGTCTTTCGTCTGATCCTTCGTCGATGAGTTGCTGGTCTGAGGGGCTAATCATGACGAGCGGAATGAGCCCGATGTGGTCAATCAGTCTCGGGTAGTCTTTCTTATCGCGTCTAAACTGTTTCTTGACGCCTTTGCGGAGACCGCAGGAGATGGTAAGGCTTTCGCCATTTGTCATTTGTGATTTGTCATTTGACATTTTATACATGCCTTGTACCATCGCCATTTCTTCGCCGTGGGTGATGTTGAGAGAGTCTTGGGAAGTGAAAGCGGACTTGGCAAAGGAGAGGAGATAGATGGCGTCGAGGACGTTGGTTTTACCTTGCCCGTTGAGCCCGACGAAGCAGTTGAGTTTGGGTGCAAACTCAAGTGAGGCTTCGCGGATGTTGCGGTAGTTGAGAATATTTAGCGATTGCAGGATCATAGGAGACTAAGGTGCGAAGAGTCTATGCGTAGAGGTCCACGTCCTCTTTTGTTATTTTTGCGCCGGCGAGGATGATGAGACGCTCGACGACGTTCCGCAGTTGTCGGATGTTTCCTGTCCAGTTTTTGCTTTGCAGGGCTTTAATAGTATTCCTTGTTCTGCGCAAATCTGCCCTGTGAAATAGTCCACCAACAACGGGATGTCTTCTAATCTGTCGTTTAGTGCCGGCACGTCAATTGGAATGACGTTGAGTCGATGGAAGAGGTCCTCTCGGAAATTACCTTCCTTGATTTCTTTCTGCAGGTCTTTGTTTGTAGCGGCGAGTACTCGGACGTTCACTTTGATGGCTTTGTCGGATCCGACGCGTGTTATTTCTGATTCTTGTAGCGCGCGCAGTACTTTGGTTTGTGCAGCGAGACTCATGTCACCAATTTCGTCGAGGAAGAGTGTGCCACCGTCGGCTTGTTCGAACTTGCCGGCACGGTCTTTTACGGCTCCTGTGAACGAACCTTTCATATGTCCAAACAACTCACTTTCAATCAATTCGCTTGGGATAGCGGCACAATTGACTTCGACCATAGGTCCATTCGCACGTGCGGAGTTCTCGTGAATAAGGTGCGCCACGACTTCTTTTCCTGTTCCGTTTGGTCCGGTTATAAGCACTCTTGCTTCAGTTGGCGCCACCTTATTAATAATCTCGCGTACGCGTGTAATGGCAGCACTTTCGCCAATCATTTGTGGTCCCTTAGCCGCCACTTTTTTCCGCAGTTGCTTTGTTTCCTGTTTGAGGTTTTTGGACTCCAAGGCATTTTTTGTAGTGATTAATATCCGGTTGAGGTCCAGCGGTTTGAGTAGGAAGTCATATGCTCCCAGTTTGAGCGCTTGCACGGCTGTTTCCACGTCTCCGTGTCCGGAGATCATGACGATGGGTGTGTCTAAAGGTTCATCGCCAGATTTGAGTGCTGTGAGGAATTCAATACCATCCATTTCCGGCATTTTGATGTCGCTGAAAATAAGGTCGAATGACTTAGCTTGCGCCATTTCAAGTCCCAATTTGCCATTTTCGGCAACATCCACTTCATGCCCCTCGTCCGCCAAAATCTCTTTCAGCGTATTTCGTATGCCACGTTCGTCGTCTATAATCAGTAGTTTAGCCATAAATCCATTTAGTATTTAGTGATGTGTTATTTGCCATTCAAAAAATAGCGTGCAAAGTTACTGCTTTTTTTTGAAATATGCAAGTAAATTAAGAAATTAATAAAAAAATACAAATAAATTTGGTTATGTCAAAAAATTTTCGTAATTTTGCACCGAAAATGCGAACAAATAAGATATTTATGTTTTATAACACATAAATTAATCATTTAACCAAAATTTAATCTATTCAAATTATGAGAAAAATTTTTACGATTATGGTTGCCGCATTTGCGGCGATTGCGATGAATGCAGAACCGATTACGGTAGCAGAGGCTCTTGAGGCTGGTTCCACTCTTCAGGACGGCGAACTAACAGAGCAGGAGTATGAAATTGCCGGTTACGTTACGGCCTATGCAGGAAAGGATGCGGCTACAGACGGAGGCTGGTCAACTTACAAGAATCAGATTTTCTGGATTGCTGATGAAAAGGGCGATGCCGCATCGAATGAGGCAGGTGCTCTGGAAGTTTATCAGGGTGTCGCTTCCGAGATGATTTATGTTGGTGACAAAATCATCGTTAAATCCAAGATCAAGAACTACAAAGGCTTGCTTGAAACGGAAGCAAAATCTCCGGTAACGATTGTTGAGAAGGCCGATCGTCCCAGTGAGCCACCAGTAGAGGAAGATGATGCGGATGTTACTTTCTTGCCGGCAGACTTTGAAGGTCAGGGACAAGCAGCAACATTGGAGACTCCGGGTGGAACTGTTTCAACCGAGAAAGATGGTGTAACAGTAGCCACGGATAATGGTTACGGTCACGAAAAGGCTCTCCGTGTTTATAAAGGAGGTAAGTTTACTGTTACTTCTTCTGAAAAACAAATTGGCAAAATCAAATTCCAGTTCTATAGCACATACGATGGTGGATTGGATAACGAAGTAGTAGTAAACGGCATGGAGTATGAAGTAGCCTCTATGGCATCGCAGGCTCGTATAGAGAAAATCCAAGTTTATTTCGGCGAAGCAGAGGAGCAGGAACTTGAACCGATTACTGTAGCCCAAGCTTTGGAGATAGCTCAGGCCCTCCAGCCTGAGAAGGGCAAATCGGCTGTCACTCCTGAGAAATACGCTGTTAAGGGTCATATTGTAGGCACATCCAGCAAATATGAGAACACATGGTACTTGGCAGATGAACTTGGAGCATATGGTGAATTTGAGGCATTCAAGTGCTCTTCTGTGGACTATGAGGTAACAGAGGGAGATCTGGTTATTGTAACCGGTAAAATCCAGCATTACTATGGTGAGGGCTCCAATGGTGAATATCACAGCTATGAGATTTCAGGAGGAACGCTGGTTCACGTGTATGCTCAAGGAATAGAGAATGTAACGCTGACAGAGAAGGTTCAGAAAGTGGTTGTTGACGGCGCAATCTATATTGTTCGCGACGGCAAGATGTTCAACCTTCAAGGCGCGCAGGTTCGCTAAGCGGCGAAGTTCAGTATAAATGATTGATTACAGAGGGACGCGGAATGGCGTTCCTCTTGTTTTGTGTAAAGTCTTTGGCTCTGACTCCCTGTTCATTAGCGCATTTTTCTTGCTTCTTTGAATAAAAAACGCATTTGAAAGAATGTTTTTCTTGCATATATGAAAAAAAAGCAGTAATTTTGCACCCGCAAATGTAAAGAAGAATGTGGTATCAATGGCTTATATCGTTACCGATGATGGTATGCTTTTTCTGGAGCATCTTTTTCATGGTTCGTTGTTTTACGTGGAGTGCGGAGCCCCGGATTAAGAGTACGGTTTTGCTTTTTTTTATCGCCTCAACCGTTCTCTATACTAATCACTGGCTCTATTTCTCGGAAGCCTCAAACATGATAGGAGCATATACTTATCTCATTGCCAACTTGAGCGTATATCCTTTATATTATGCGTACCTGCGCGCACTCACGCGTGCGAAGAAGAGCATAGAGATACCACTATTGCTATTTCCGGCATTTCTGCTGCTCATCGTCTTTCCTCTTAACATCCGATATGCATGGATGGACCAGCGGATCTTATTAGCCGGTGTGCGTATATGCTTTGCTGTTCAGGTGATATGGGTGTGGGTTCAAGGCTTTCTGTTGCTGCGGACTACTCGTCGTCGAATGGATGATACCTATGCCGATAACCGGAGTTACCTGTTGCATCCTACCCATGTGCTTTTCGTGTTAATCAGTATTACCGCCGTGTCCTCTATGGTACTCAATGTTATTGGGCGTGATTTCTTTGCAGAAGGCGTACTCGTTACTATTCCCGCGGTGTTGATGTCGATTCTCTTATACGGCTTAGGTTACGTTGCGGCGCATACCTTCCTGCCGGAGGAAACGATCACGCAGAGCGAGGAAGAGGAAGAAGAGAAAGCCCGTACCGCGACGATGGAGGAGACGGATGAACTATTCAATAAAATCATCACCGCCTTGCGCAAAGAAAAACTCTTCACGAACCCGAACCTCACTATTCAGGACCTCGCTGCGGCTGTGGGATCCAACCGCACGTACGTCTCCGCTTGTATCAATAGGCGCACGAATTTCAGTTTCTCGCAACTCGTAGCACAATACCGGGTTGAGAACGCCAAGGCCATCCTTGCGGATCCGCAATACGGTACAGATCATGACGCCGTTTCTTCGGCTATCGCCCTCAGCGGCTTCACTTCAGACCAGACCTTCTACCGCATCTTCAAAGAGTTGACGGGACAAACACCACTCCAGTATAGGAGGCAAAATACCCCTAAAATGTAGATTTGTACGATTTGAGAGTGGAATTGTACGATTTGCGAATGCTTTTTGAGAAAAAAGCAGTACTTTTGTGCGCGATTTCGAATTTTAACAACACAGCTATATGAAAAAATTATTCGTACTATTGAGTGTCGCAGTCCTCGGTGCCTTCTCCCTGATGGCGCAGGAACAGCCGCTGGACGCTAAGGAGCAAGCCCTGCTGCAAAGTATCGGGCAGGCTTTGGAACCCGTTTTCGGCGAAGGGTATGACCCGTTGTGGAACGCTACTGTCGAAGACGGTCATGTGACGGGTTTTGATTTTATCTGGCGTGAGCCTTTTCCGGTCAGTGTGGTACCCGACTTGTTCCGGTTCCCCTATCTGAAAAGTCTCTCGCTGGCTGCCACCGGTTTGAGCGGCGATGTGGAGCAGTTGGTGGATGTGCAGCACATCGAATGTGCCGGCAGTCTGCGTACGATCGACCTCAGCGACAACCGGCTGACCGGCAATATCGGTGCTTTCGCCGCACACTTCCCCAACCTGACTGCCCTGCATGCCCCCTATAACTGGTTCAGCGAAGTGCATCCGATGATCTCGCCGAAGGTGACGGGATTGACGCTGTACGGTCAGACGCTGGACCAGACGGTGACGCTCGATATCCGCAACCGGCAACGGAAAGAAGACCTGATAGCGGCGCTGCCGGAGATCGTACGCTATGACCATGAAGCGCAGAGTTACGGTACCTGTACGGAATGGTACATCAGTTGGCCCAACTCCGGACTCACACTGGTGCCGTATGAGGAAGACGGACAGAACTATGTCGAATGGAGATCGGGTGGCTGGGATCCGATTGTTCTGACAGACCATGACACGATCAGCCTCTCGGGCAGTTGCGCCTACTCGATCACGTGTCCGCTCAAGATACACTACCGCATGGCGGATGTCAATTTCAACAGCACGGTCGATATAACGGACTTGCAGGCACTCATCTGGAATGCGCTGCATATCCCCACTTTCGATGCAATCAACTACTACGCTGCCGACCTGTACCCGGATTCGGTCGTCAATGTGCAGGATGTGGTGCTGATGGTGGACACGCTGTTGGCGCATGGCATGCCGACGGTGTCCGAAGCACCGCGGCGTACGGTATCTCCCGCTGAATCCGAAGCCGAGATCTACTGGTTGAACGGCGAGCTGCATCTCCGCAGCGACAAGGACGTAACGTCATTGCAGGTGTATATCGCCACCGAAGGGACGGTCGAATGGAACTTAGGCAAGGAGTGGCTGCATAGCCAGACCGCAACCGGCAACGGTCTCAATGCCGTCATCTATTCGCTTTCGGGTGCAACGATCCCGGCGCAGACGGATAGGGTGATCGCCCGTTGTACGGAGGATGCGACCGTTAGCTACGCGGCGCTGTCGGACAACCAAGCCCAACTGATCTGCGTGCAAACCAGTGCCCAAATGCCGACAAGCATGGAAAGCATTCAGCCGTCAGTATTCAGCACTCAGAAGCGCATTGAAAACGGTCAGTTGCTGATCATCCACAACGGTGTGAAGTACAACGCACAAGGCCAGGTAATCAAATAAATTTGAAATTTGAGATTATTGTTTCGAAAAATAAGAAATTTGAAATTTTATGAAAAAGCACTATATCATTGGTTTATTGACCGTTTTGGTACTGTCCGTCAGCACCTTTGCGCAGAATACCCTGCAAGTATCGGACGTGCGTGTTCAACCGGATCAAACCGTCATGGTACCTATCCAGCTGACGAACTCGCAGCCTATCGTAGCGGTGCAGTTTGACATCAGCGTGCCGCAAGGTTCATGGATGAGCACGCCAACACCCATGCTCACCGAGCGTGCCGCCGGCCATCAGGCGGCTATCAACTCCTTCAACGACACCACTTATACCGTCATGGTCTGGTCAACGTCCAACGACGCGATCCTGGGTCATTACGGTGAGTTAATGGGAATAGAGCTATACTCGGGAAGTTACGTAACCGAAGGCAATGTGTATGAACTCAAACTGTCCAAGGTCGTATTGGCACTCCGGGACGGCAGCAATGTCATGACCGGATGGACGGACGGCAAGATGTATATCGAGAACACGCCCGATCTCATCATCCATGACGTGCAGGCGGACAAGACGGAGTACATGCCCGGCGGGCAGATCGCCGTCAGTTGGATAGCGGAGAACCAGGGTTCGTTCGCATTGAAGTCCGGTTGGACGGCGAACATATCCCTCGTTAACGGTTCCGACGAGCGCCATATCGGTTCCTTCCGCAAGGATCTGGGCAGCGGTTCGTTCGCCGTCGGCGCCACCGAATCCCAAATGGTGGTGCTCAAACTGCCGGAGATACTCGGCATGGACGGCGAAGCCTATGTGCGTGTCCAACTGGATGCCGACAACGAATCCGGCGAGACATGGGAGCATACCGCCAACAATACCGCCACAAGCAGCACTGCGCTGAACATCGGCAAGAAGATGTTCGCCGAGATACCCGACCGGATCGAAGAGAGCAACCATACCGAGTATGTCTATCTCTACCGCAGCGGTAGCACCGTTTCGGAGGAATCGGTGGAGCTCCGCATAGGAGACGCCCGTCTGTCGCTCAACTCGCCGGCGGTGTTCGTTCCCTACTCGTCCAGCGTGCATGTCCCGATAGAGGTCACGGCGAACGGCGTGGTGGATGAAGACAGTCTGACGACCCTCCATATCGAATCCGCTGTATATGGCACCATTGACCGTACCATCCGCATCATCGACGATGCCCTTCCTGTGCTGCACCTCCAATGCGATAGCACGGAGGTGACCGAAGGCTCGGCGTTCGACATCACGCTCAGCCTGGATCAGGCGCCGAAAGAGAACATGACCTTTGCCGTGCTCTGCTCGGCAAGCGACCGGTTCACTTATCCGCAAACCGTCCGCATACCGGCAGGCAGCACTTCGGCGGTCATGCATGTCAAAGCAATCGACAACACCACCGTCAATCCGCATATCGACGCGGTATTCGAACTGCTGAACGTCCATTACTATACCGCCCGGATGAGCATCAAGCTCTGGGACAACGATATGCCGGAGTTCAGTATGGAGCTCAGTCCGCTCAGCGTGACCGAGTCCTCGGGACCGCAAGCTATCACGGGCTATCTGACCCGTACCACCAAGTACGACCGCGAAGTGACGTTCCGCCTGTCGGACGACAGCAACGGCCGTCTGATCTACTCGTCCTATGACCTGACCCTTCCCAAGGGCACCCGTGCGGTGCGTTTCTCGGTTGGTATCATGGATGACCGGGACGTGAACGGCGACACCACCTTCCATGTGACCGCTGCGGTCTATATGCCATCTTGCTGGTGTACCGACACGACAGCTGCCGGCATGCGCACCCAAGCCATCACCGTCATTGACGACGACGGTCCCGCCCTTCGTCTGAGCGTGGGTTCGACCATGCTGCTCGAGGGCGATGCAGAGGGCGTTGCGCTGACCGTCACCCGTAACACAGCCCCCGAAGGTGCCTTGACGGTCAACCTGTCTGCCGATAACGAAGCCGGGCTGCTTTTCGACCATACCGTCATTATCCCCGACGGCGAGACAAGCGTCACCATCCCTGTACGTGCCCAAGCGAACGACCTGTCCGGTGACGGACGTACGCTCGCTTTCATGGCGCAAGCCGAAGGCTATGCGATGGGAACGACATGGCTCATTCTGACCGACCAGACCCTGCCCGATGCACAGATAGGTGCTTTCGCAGTGGACACCGCCCGGGCGGTTGCGGCTACAGAACCCGTCACCCTCTCCCTCACCGTGCTCAACCGGGGTGCTGCCGTCCTACCGGCAGGTACACTTGTCAAGGTGTATATATCCGGACAAGACCTGCCGTTTGCCACTTTGCAGACCACGCAGGACCTCCAGCCCAAACAGCAAGCGGTGCTCAACCGTACCTTCACCTTACCCAAGAAACCCGGTGACTATTACCTCCATGCCGTAGTGAACGAGAACCGGCATATAGAGGAGCTGGATTATACGAACAACAGCTCGGATTTCCTGACCGTCCACTCGCTCTCGCCGTTTGCGGCAACGCTGCAACCCGATAAAGCGGTGTATGTACCGGGCGAAACGATCCATATAGATGGTCAACTGATCGCCTCCAATGCCGGCGGCAAGTCGGTGGAGGTCTATGCCCGCAATTATGACCACCGTTTCGCCAAGACGATGACCACCGATGCCGAAGGCCGTTTCGCAATGGACTTCACGCCTATCGCCGGTCAATGCGGTGCGTTCGGGTTCGGTGTATGCGAACCCGGTGCGGAGGATGATGCGGTGCTCACGACCGTGACCGTTCTCGGATTGCAGGAATCGGATTACACCACCTGCTACCCCACCGTCGGCTATGTCTATGACGGCGAGATATGGGTGAAGAACCTCTCCGACTCGGTATTGACGGGACTCACGGCGACTATCGCTCCGGAGCACGGATTGAGCAATATTGCATCGCTGCTTTGCGATACGATCACCTTAGCCGGCAACGAAGCGAAGGCTCTGCCCTTCCATCTGCTCACCAATGCGGCATCGACAACCAGCGACTGGGAGCAGTTACCGCTCGTCTTCTCCTCCGCCGAAGGACTGAAAGCGGAAGGAATGATCTATTATTTCGCCCGTACCGCCCATGGTCAGCTGGTAGTGGATATGGAGAACGGTGCGCTGATGGCAACCGTGACCAAAGGTACCACGCGTGACCTGTCCCTCACTATCCGCAACTACGGTGCCGGCGAATCGGGTACCATCAGTTTTGCATTGCCGGGATCTATCACGACCGTCACTCCGGGTCAGATGAGCTCCTTGCAGCCGGAAGAGATCGCAACGGCTATCCTGCGTATCACGCCGACGGACGATATGATGCTCAATGTGCCGGTGACCGGTCAGTTTGGCATCAACTGCACCAACGGTGCGGGCGTTGCCGTACCGTACAATATCACGGTGGTGTCCGGTAACACGGGTACGCTCACCGTCGATGTATGCGACGAATATACCTATTATACTGACGCCGCTCCGCATGTGAAGGGTGCCAAGGTGGTCATCCGCCAGCCGGAGACGGAAGTGGTGACGGCACAAGGCACCACCGACTCCACCGGTCATTATACCGTCGAACTGCCGGAAGGCTATTACTACATCGATGTGTATGAAGAGCGGCACGAATCCAAGCGTATCTCCGTGCTCGTCAACCCCGACCGCGAGACCCTCAAAACAGTCAATCTTGCCACCTCACTCGTGTCTGTCAACTGGACCGTGGTAGAGACCGAAGTGGAAGACGAATACGAGATCGTTTCTACCGTCACGTATGAGACCAATGTACCGGCACCGGTGATTGTATTCACCATGCCCGACAAGCTGCCCATCGACTCGATGGCGGACTGCGAACAGCGTATCATCTACGCGACCGCAGTGAACAAAGGACTCATCCGGGCGGATAATGTGACCATCACCATGCCCAAAGACTCTGACCTGAGGATGGAACTGCTGGCGTACAAGAAACCCTTCTCGCTCGCCGCGCAAGACAGCGTGTTCGTTCCTATCCGTGTCACCAAGATCGGTGACGCCTGCCGCGATGACGACTCCGGCGGCTCGGGTGGTTCCGGTGGCTCAGGCGGCTCGGGTGGTTCCGGTGGTTCCGGTGGCTCCGGCGGCTCAGGCGACTCAGGTGGTTCAGGTGGTTCCGGTGGTTCAGGCGGCTCGGGTGGTTCGGGTGGCTCCGGTGGCTCCGGTGGCTCGGGTGGTTCCGGCGGCGGTAGCGGTGACGGGGACGGAGAACCCGACACCTTCACGCAAGATTGTAACATCTATACCTGCGTCAGATGGAGCGTTAAGTGCGGCGATGATCTCATTTGGTACCGCGAGTGTGAAGTGACAGCAAAAAAGAGTTGTGGCGACTGGAATAACTTCTATAACATGCCCAAGAACGACGGTCCTGCAGGCTGCCACGTAGGTAGCGATGATGTGCCGCCGGCGGAGCCCTATGAGTTGAAGAACACCTTCTCCATGTACTCCGAAGACTGCGATTCCTGCGTTTCGCCCTTCAAGAACTACTTCCAGGAGTGCGCATGGGATCTCGTGACCACCTTCGTGCCCGGTATGGGAACGGTGGATCATGCGATCAAGTGCTTCAAGGCCGGCTACAACCTCTGGGAGAAAGGTCCGTTCAACAGCGACGCCGTCGACTGCGTGGTCAGCTTCATTCCGGTCGTAAGCACCGCCATCAGCATCCATAATATGGTGAAGCACTGCGTAGGTGCGGCAATAGACCCGTGTAGCGGCTCCAATTTCGACGGCAGTCCTTCCGGAAAGGTGGGAGGTGACGGCGGTCCGTCGCACGGCGGATGGAGCCCGAACGGCATCGGCGACCTGTTCAAAGCGCCCAGACGTATTCCGGCTGGCACCACGGAGGAACAACAGAACGCACAGCCCAATGACTACTCCATGTACCCCGCTCATATACAGACCTACCTCACCAATACCGAGTACGCTTGGCGCGCAGCCTATGCGCACAAGGGCATCGTCATGGAGATCTTCGGCGACTCAGCCTTCATGCTCATGGATTCGCTGGAGTCGGTTGCCCTCCACGATTACCTGTTAGCGCACGGAGCAGATGAAGGTATCCTATCCGTCAAACCCGACAGCGTTACTTCGGAACAGATGACCCGCTTCGCCCAACGTTGGAACAACACCTTCGGCGGCGACACCACCGGTGGCAATTATATCCACAACGAGGTGATCGGTCATTACATCGACATCATCGTTGCTTGCACCAACGGGGCGCATCAGTTGGGCTATTTCGACTTGGCACAACTGGTCGAGGGAGAGGTCAACAAACTCGTGGACGAATTCCAGGACGCCCCCGACGGTTCGATATGCGCGTCTGTGTCCTTGCAGTTCACCCAGAAAGCCGTCTTCGCTCGTCAGGCCTTCCGGGGCACGCTCACCGTCGGCAACGGCGATGCGTCCCTCACCATGGACTCCGTACGGCTGACACTCAAGGTGGTCAACCAGACCACCGGTGCGGTGGCGACCGAACATGAGTTCCAGATCAACGCCGAGTCACTCGTAGGCTTCGAAGGCGAACTGAACCTCGAGGACGGCTGGGCATTGGCTCCGAGCACCACCGGTGTAGCCACTATCCTCTTCATCCCGACCAAGTACGCGGCACCGTCCACCAGTATCAATTATTCGTTCGGCGGCGAGTTCAGTTACAAGGATCCGACCAGCGGTCTGACTGTCACACGCACCCTCATGCCGCAGATACTGACTGTCAAACCGTCCCCCAACATGCAGCTCACCTATTTCATGCAGCGTGACATACTGGGCGACGATCCCTTGACCGAATGGAGCACCGAACCGATGGAAGAGGCGGAGTTTGCGCTGCTCATCAATAATATCGGTAACGGCGCAGCCACCAATATGCGCATCAAGACCGAGCAACCGCAGATAGTGGATAACGAGAAAGGGCTCTATGTCAACTTCAATCTGACGCGCTCCCTGCATAACGGTCAGTCGGCGGCGTTCGCACTCGACGGCTCCGTCACCAATGAACTGGGCACGATCGCGGCACGCTCGACCGACTACGTACAGTGGTTCCTTACCTCCACCCTCTTGGGTCACTTCACCGATTATAACATCAAGGCGACCCATCTCACCAGTTACGGCAACCCCGATCTGTTGCTCCTCGATACCGTGACCATCCATGAACTCATACGCAGCATCGATATGCCGCAGGGTACCGGATGGCTCTGTAACGACATTCTCGATGCGCACGACCAGCCGGATATGCTGTACGGCGCAGACGGTTCGGTAACGGACGTAAGGCCTGTTTCGGACGCTCAGACGAGCGAAAGTGCGTTCAACGAGTACCTGTTGACCGTCTCGGCGCCGACCGGATGGATATACGGCAACGTAGCCGACCCGACGGGAGGTATGCAGAACCTCGTGCGCATCGTGCGCATGAGCGACAATAAGGACATCAGTTTGCGTAACTGCTGGCAGACCCATGTCACCCTCCGTGACGGCAAACGACCGCTCTACGAGAACCGCATTCATATCCTCGATTCGGTCAGCAACGGAACGGAGACCTACACCCTCTATTTCAGCGACCGCCCGGAGACGCAACTCATGATCGAGCGCTTTGAGGATGTGCCGCAAGAGACGATCGACACCGCCTTGGCAGGCGTACAGGTCATCTTCAACAAACCCATTGCACCGGTCAGCTTCACTTACGAGGACCTGCGTCTGACCTGCAACGGTCAGCAGCTCGACCTCTCGGATGTGACCATTCAGCAGATGACGGAGACGGCGTACTTCATCCATCTCCGCCCCGTCACCGCCAAGAACGGATTCTATGTCCTGGAGATCAACATGACCAATGTGGTGGATCCCGAAGGCTTCAACGGTCTCAATACCGCCAACATGGTCTATTGGACCCAAGGCAAAGAAATCTCCACCGCCCTCGACCAAACGAGCCAAGAGCTAAAAGCTAACAGCCAAAAGCTGATCATTGACGGTATTCTCTACATCATCCGCGACGGCAAGACCTACAATATCTTCGGCCATCCGGTCAACCCAGTACCTTTGCACCCGTAAAGGTGTGAGCCTTGGTAATTTCCGCTAAAATCTTAAATTAATTTAATTTTAATCGTTAAATCCTTGCATATTCCAACTATTTGTTGTACCTTTGCAACGAATATGAAAAATCTATTAGCCGATTATATTTTCTCGGACTCCCTCCGGTATGAAGGTCATAAGCTGATCTATAGGCCTCAGATCGGTGAGCCGGTTGTGTTAGGCGGTATCCTCGGTGCGGCGCTGCTCTGTGCTCGCCTGCTCAATACCGAGGAGCAAACAGAACGCGGTCTCATTCTGGACGAAGCACTTGAGTACGACAGTTTCATTACCCGATATGAGCAGGAAGTGATTGCGGACGACTGGGGGTATATCGATGCCGAACTGGAGCAGCTGGACTTGGCTTATCTTGATTTGATTTCCAACGAGCAGATTTCCATCGAGACCATTTGTCCGAATAAGCGCCAGCTGAGTATCGCGATGGATATCGTCTCAACCTACATGCGCCGTGTCGCCGTAGAGTTGTACAAAGCGCATATATACGAATTGGTACCTTGGCAGATGCCTTTCGCGCAGTGGCTCTTCAATGCTGCATATGCCGAACCGCGCCGGCAGCGCTTTCTGCAGATGGACTGGACCGAACCTGCATTGGTCCATGATCTGGCATGCTATATGGACAGCGATACGCCCGATGAACCCCTTGTTTATTTTGAATCAGAAGAAGCGG